>JBFMBP010000003.1 GCA_040755155.1 Candidatus Omnitrophota bacterium
ATCTCCCCTCCCGCCTCGCCCAAGAAAACGTCGATCCCCGCATCCCATGGCTTTACAACTTCAAACTTGACTTTCGCTTTCGCTAACCGTAGAGTCAAATTTTCTCCCCCTTATAAATCCTTGAAGATTGGGAGAGGTTAGGTGAGGGTTGATAAAACTAGCCTAATCATCTCCTCACCCTAGCCCTATCCCAGCGGGAGAGGGGAATTAAAAGCAATGATCTTAATAGTGATTGCGATTATTTTGCAATGGCTTTAAGAAACGCTTTCAGCGGCAGCGTATTCAACACGTCTCCCGCTTCCAGCCGTCCACGTCGCGCCGTTTGCAGGCCGAATTTCAAATTGTCGAAATCCGCTTTGGAATGCGTATCGGTATCCAGCGTAAATTTTACGCCATGAGTTTTGGCTTCGCGGATATGCTTATCGTTGAGGTCGAGACGGTAGTAATGGGCGTTGATTTCCAGCGCCGTTCTCGATGCGGCGGCGGTGGAAAAAAGCCGTTCCAGATCGATATCCAACGGCGGCCGTTGGCCGATCATGCGTCCAGTCGGATGGGCGAGGATGTCTATATTGGGATTCTCTATCGCGCTGCAGATGCGTTGAGTCATTTTGTCGCGTGGCTGTTCGAAGGATGAATGGATCGCCGCGATGACGACATCCAATTGCTCTAATAGATCATCGGGAAAATCGAGCGATCCGTCGGCGCGGATATCGACTTCCGAACCAGTCAGGATGCGGAAACCCTTATGCGTTTCGTTCCAGCGATGGATTTCCTCGATCTGCCGCTGGAGCCGGTCGGGATTGAGTCCATTGGCTACGCCGAGCGAACCGGAATGATCGGTAACGGCGATGAAGCGATAGCCCCGGCGCTTCGCTTCCTCAACCAGTTCGTCCAGCGTCATGCGCCCATCGCTCCAAACCGTATGGTTATGGATGGCGGATTGAATGTCTTGCGCTTCGATGAGCGGCGGCAGTTTTCCTTCCCGCGCCAGTTCGATTTCGTCGAATCCCTCCCGCAGTTCGGGGACGATGATGGGCAGCCCCAGCGCCTGGTAAATATCCTCTTCGTTCTCTCCGCCCAGCCGCTCCTCGGTTTTGGCGTCGAATACGCCGTATTCGTTGATTTTTATCCCTTGCCGCACGGCCAGTTCCCGCAGTTTGACGTTATGCTCTTTGGAACCGGTGAAGTATTGCAGCGCCGCGCCGAAACTTAGCAGCGGGACGGAGCGCAAATCGACCTGCAGGCCGCTATGCAAAACGATGCTCAATTTCGTTTCTCCTTGAGCGAGGATGTCGCGGCGGTTTTTCGTCGCAAGAAATTCTTGCATCGCCGCTTCGCTGTTTTCGGCGGCGGCGAGGATATCCACGTCGCCGACGGTCTCCTTGCCCCGGCGCAGGCTGCCTGCGAATTCCACCCGCTGAACGCCATCGATCTGGCGTAGGCGGTTTACGATATCTTCGGCAACGGCGTAAGCGGCGCCGAGGTGGAAGCGCCCGGCGGATTGCCGCAGATTGGCGATGCCTTTAAGAATTTTCTCTTCCGTTTTTTTGCCCATGCCAGGTAGGGATTGCAGCTGTCCCGCTTCCGCCGCTTTTTGCAGTTGATCGATGGAAGCAATGCCCAAGGTTTCGTAAACCAATTTCGTTTTTTTCGGTCCCATACCGGACACGTTTAGCAGTTCAAGCAGACCAGCGGGAAGGCTGGCGAGCAATTCTTCATGGTAGGCGATTTTTCCCGTATCCAAGGCTTCCTGGATTTTTTCCGCCATGCCTTTACCGATGCCGTCGATGCTTTTCAATTCGCCTCGCTTGTGTAATTCGGCCAACGATTCGGCGAGATTTTCTACCGCCCGCGCCGCTTTCTGATAGGCGCGCACCTTGAAGACGTTTTCCCCTCGAATTTCTAACAGGTCGGTGATTTCCGCTAATAGCCTGGCGATCTCCGCATTATCCATGCCGTTCCAGCCGCCTTTCGCGCAGCAATATTCTATTCTTTTTTACGATTGTAAATGAACGGGAAGATTGAGGAAGGTTGGATTCAATATCGTTCTTTGTTCCACTGGAGTATCTCGCCGTCTCTGCCTACTATTGATTCAATATTTTCTGGGAGCGTATTTCGTGAGACGATTTTTGTCCAAGCCGCGCATCGCGTTTGTGGATTTGACCTTCAACTGGCCGCCTGTCGGCGGTTGCTGGATCGACGCCCATCACGTCATGAAGGGATTGCAGGAGCGGGGCGCCGAGGTTTGTCTATTCACGCCGGATTTTCAAACGTATTACCTGCGCGGCGATATCCGCACGAGTCCGCCCTATCCCGTGGTTTCGATTCCTTTCAACCGGTTTACGTATAATTTTTATTTCGTGATGAACCGGTTCCGACGCTGCGTTGAGGCTTTTCAACCCGATCTGATTTTTATTACCGACGGCTATCACATGAAGAATCACCTGCTGACGGCCTTCGGTCCCGAACGCTGCTTCTTGCGCTTCTACTCTTACGAATTGCTCTGCATCAATCTTCACTATTACCGCTATCATGAAAACCGCATCTGCGATATGGGCTTTTTCGATAAACCAAGGGAGTGCCATCATTGTTGGTTTCAGCGCATGCCCGCGCTGGGACGGGCGATTCAAATCGCCATGGACTGGCCGGAAACGCATCCCAAACTGCATTTTTCCCAGGAATATTTAGCGAGTCTGGCGTTTACGGATTTGTATCGCCGGCAGTTGCGTGAGAATTTGCGCCGCTTGCGGGGCGCGATCGTCTACAACGATTTCATGCGATCGAAAATATCGCTTTTAGTGGATAATATCCATATCATACCGTCCGGCGTCGACGCCAAGCGTTTCGTTCCTGCGCCGTCTCGCGCCGGTTCGGAGGTTGTGAAAATCTTCCTACCCGGACGCGCCAACGATCCGCAGAAGGGATTGCCAATCGCGATCCAAGCGCTGGAAAAATTGGCGGTGGAGGGTTTGCGGTTCGAGTTGCATTACACCGCCGCGATGGATTGTCCAACGTCTGCGCCCTGGCTAGTGAATCGGGGATGGGTGGATCAAGAAGCGCTGCCGGATTTGTACCGGCAGATGGACATCGTCATCGTTCCGTCCACTTGGATCGAACCGTTTGGCATTACAGCGCTGGAAGGCATGTCTTGCGCGTTGCCCGTCGTCGCCAGCCGCATCGGCGGTCTCGCTCATTCCATCGCGCATGATGTTACAGGTTATCATGTCGAGCCGGGCGATGCGGGGGATTTGGCTAATGCGCTGCGCAAATTGATTCTAGATGAAGGCTTGCGCCGACGCCTAGGCTGCGCCGGACGCGAGCGCGTCTTGCAGCATTACGATTGGGACGTCATCCTCGACGAATGTTATATAGGTTTAGTCGAAAAAGCGTTGGCGGGGAATCCGGGATTATGAATCGCGGCGAGAATCGTCAAATTTCATCACAACGTTTGCGGCTGTGGAGCGCAATCGGCTACGCGGGACTGCTGCTGGCGGCGCCTTTTTATGGAGGGCGTATGTTGACGAGCGGCAAGAACCGCGCGGGTTTGCGCCAACGCCTGACGTTGTATTCCGCCGAGGAACGACGCCGGTTTTCGCAAGGGCCGTATTTATGGATTCATGCGGTTTCGGTGGGCGAATTGATGGCCGCGCGCCCCTTGCTGCAACGGCTGAAACGCGATTATCCCGATCGCAAGATTTTCGTAACCACCGTCACCCCAACGGGGCAGGAATTGGCGCAGAAAACGCCGGAAGTGGACGAGTCGCTCTATTTTCCCCTCGATCTTTATCCATTAAGCCGCCGCTTGCTTTCGCTGGTGCGCCCGCAATGCCTGATTATTTTGGAAACGGAGATTTGGCCCAACGCCATCCGCGCGGCGGCGGAAGATGGGATTCCGCTTTTTATGGTCAACGCCCGCCTCTCCGACCGCTCCTATAAAAATTATCTGCGCGCGCGTTGGCTTTTCGAGCCGGTGTTGTCGCTCTTTTCCGCCATACTCGCCCAGAGCGATGTGGATGCGGAGCGCTTTCGTTCGCTGCATGCGCCGCCCGGCGTTGTCTCGGCGGCGGGCAATCTCAAATTCGAGGCGGCCGCCGAAATGGACCCTGCGGAGCGGGCGCAGTGGCGCCAGCGATTCGGCATTCGCGACGACGAAATCGTCTGGCTTGGCGGCTCCACCTTTCCCGGCGAGGAAGCGGCGCTGGCTTGCGTTTTCTCGGCGCTATGCAAGGAAGGATTTCCCTTGCGGCTTCTCATCGCTCCGCGCCACGTAGAGCGCGCGGCGGAGATCGAACGGGAACTGAAAGAGATGGGGTTTTCTCTTATTCGCCGTTCCCAAATCGGCGATAGTTATTCTCCCAGCGATCCCGCGCCCATCATTCTTTTAGATACGATCGGCGAACTGCGCCGCGTCTATTCCGCCGCCGATATCGTCTTTATGGGCAAGTCGCTCTGCGGCAAAGGCGGACAGAATCCTCTCGAACCGGCGGCATGGGGGCGTCCGATTTTTTATGGCGAGAACATGCAAAATTTCCGCGACGTTTCCGCCCTGCTGCTGCGCGCCGGGGCCGCCCGCTGCGTCAAGAACGAAGGGGAATTGATCGAAGCAGGCCGGGCGCTATGCGAATCGCCGCAACAGCGCGAAGAGATGGGGCGGCGCGCCCAAGAGATCGTCCGCTCCAACCGGGGCGCCTTGCAGCGGATCATGGAAACGCTAGCCCCAGCGTTGGATCGGGCGGCGGGACGGTCGCGATGATCGGCGGCCATTCTCTTTATCGCGCCTGGCGGCGGCTGGCTTACGAGAATTGCGGCCCTTTGCGTTGGGCTGCTCCCATTCTGGCGCCATGTTCTTGGATTTACGCGCTGGCGGCGTCAAACAAAAGACGGCTGCGGCGATGGGGGATTTTACCATCCCGCGCCTTGCCGCTTCCTGTCGTTTCTGTCGGCAATCTGACCGTGGGCGGCGTGGGTAAAACGCCTTTCAGCTTGTTTCTCGCGGAAGGATTCATTCGCCGTGGACTGCGCCCCGCGATTCTCTTTCGCGGATACCGACGCCGATCTACGGAGTCAATCATTCTTGGTTCGAACGATTTCGATAAGAACAAAATTCAAGAATATGGCGATGAATCGGCCTTATTGTCATGGATATCCAATACGCCGATCGGCATAGGACGCGACCGCTATGCCGTAGGCAAGCGCTTGTTGGAGCGATGGCCATGCGATGTTATTATTCTTGACGATGGCTTCCAGCACAACCAATTGCAGCGGGTCTGCGATATCGTCATGCTGGACGCCGCCGCGCCGCTGGGCAACGGCTATTGCCTGCCTTACGGTCCCTTGCGCGAGCCGCCGTCCGTTCTCTCCGCTGCCGATGCGTTAGTCTTTCATGGCGATCAATTCGACGAGGCTTGGATGGATCGGCTACGTTTGCATCAACCTCATTTCATGGGAAATCTGAATTGGGTGGATATCCTTTCTTTAGAGCATTGGTTTGATAAAAAATATTCAAAGGGCGTTCCTCTGGCGGAGTGGAGCGGAAGCGAGGTTGTTCTGCTATCCGGCATCGGTTCGCCGGATCGTTTTCATAAACAAGCGCTAGCTTACGGCTTGAAAATTGTAGTTCATATTGTCTTTCCCGATCATCATTGGTATACGCCAGAAGAAGCCGCATCGATCTCACGGCGCGGACCAGTTCTCATGACGGAAAAGGACGCCATCCGCCTATTGGCGCTGGATGTTCCTCCAATGAAGAACACTTTTGTTGTTAGGGCGCGTTGGAGGATGAAAGATGAGGATTGCTTTTGGCAATGGCTGATGCTTAAGATTGGCTTCGATTATCGTCCGCCTTCTTCTGTATCTTCGCAGCAAGAATAATATTTATAAATATTGAAAAGACTGGTTGGCGAGCGTTTTTCGAGCCGTCAATTTTTGAAAAATATAATAAGGATGGGTCAAAAAACGCGACCCATCCTACGGCCTATCCCTCATTGAATAAATTCGCCCCATCAAGGAGTTTTATGCCATGCCATCGTGGGAAACATTATACCGAAACGCCTATGAGCGAGGCGTCGTGCGCATCCAGTCGCTGAAAGGCGTCGCCTGCGCTTTTCATTCCGTATTGGACGGCTTGATTCGTCTTACTCCGGATTGGCTGCATTCGCTTTTAAACGCAAATCCCTCTCTTAAACAAGCGGCGCTCAAAGGATGCGGAGGCGATATTCCTCTTGAGATCATGAGTCCGAAAGATTTTATCCAAGGCCTATTCAGTTCGCTGGCGAAAGGCGCGGCCTTGCAGCGCATGATCCGTTCCGAAGCGACGTACCGCTGGGCATTGGAAACATTTGGGCCAGGGCAATTGCGGCTGGGCGGCACTTCGGGAAACATGGCGCGTTCGCTCTCTCCGTTGGGCATTCCCGTTACCGTCTATGCCAATCCGTTGACTCGCGAACTGGCGGAACTTTTTGGCGACGACGAATCTCTCAGCGTCATCGTGAAGGAGAATGAAGAATTCGTCTTGCGCAGGCCGAAACAGGCGGCGCGGGAAAGCGGCGTCTTCGCCATTCATTGGATAATGGAATACAGCGCCGATTTCTCGATGGAACTGGACGGCGTCATAATTCGTCCAGGCCGGGCGAATCGCTATATCCCCTCCTGGAATCCGCGCAACAATCAATTTCGCATGAGCGAGGAATTCGCCGAAGGCTTTTTATCGTTGATCGATTCCTACAGCCATTTGCTTTTTTCGGGATTTCATATCCTTTCCGAACAGTATCCCGATGGTTCGACGTGCGCGGACGTAGTTCGCCCATTAGGCGATTATCTGCTCCAAGTGCGAAAGAAAGCGTCGAGGTTGAGGATTCATTTGGAATTCGCTTCCATCGCTTCACCCAAAGTGCGGGGCGCCGTGTTGGAGCATATCGTTCCCAACGTTCATAGTCTGGGCTGCAACGAGACGGAACTGCCGCTGCTCATCGACAGCCTGGGCGGCGCCCCGCTGGCGGAGAAACTGCGCGTCCAGCCTTCAGCGATGGATTTCTGCTGGGCGTTGGCGCTTGTCTTGCGAGAAACGGGATTGGAGCGCATTCATTTTCACAACCTTGGCTACTATCTTTGTATGGAAAAATCGCCGTGGACATCGGCCTCCTCTTCCCGCGACGCTTTGCTCCTATCGGCAATCATGGCGGCGGCGCGGGCGAAGAACGGTTTGTTCTCGCGTCTTGGCGATATCGAAGCGGGATTGTCGGAATCCATCGGCAAGGCCGGATTGGAACAATTGCAATTATTGGCGGAAAGATGGGAGCAGCCGTCTATTCGGGAAGAAGGTTTGGGAACATGCGAAGGATTCGTTTTAAGCGCTATTCCTGCGAAGGTGGTAAAAAATCCTTTGTTTACCGTTGGATTAGGGGATACTATATCGGCGGGCGCTTTTTTAACGGCGTAGTTGAAAATGTTGGGCTACGCTTCGCTTTGAGCCTACCCTACATAACTCAACTTCATTGAGAATCGTCTTTGTAGAACAATTCCCTCGCCCTCTGGGAGAGGGTTAGGGTGAGGGGGCGAATCCTCAACGCTTGGGCATTTATTCCAATCCGAATTGATCTAGTCGAGAAAGAGTAGACGATGAGAATTCCGCGCTGCGCGTCTTCCTGGTTGATGGAAATCGCCCGCAACTTGGTTCAAGGGGGAGCGCGGAATCCGGGAACGGTCAATTATGCCTGGATTTCTTCGTGGAACGCCGCGCTATACTGGATTCAAGCGCCCGCCTTCAGCGTTTTGGCCTATCGCGGGGATAATCCCATCGACGACGCCATGCAGCTACAACTCCTCGACGCCTTTTCCCGCAACAGTAAAAAGAAACTGGTCGCCATCGTCAATGAGACGGAAATATCGGCGCTCTGTTTTTTCGGCGGCGTTCCCTCCAACGTTCAATTGGCGACGCTCGATTTCGCCGCGATGGATATCGAACGAAATCGCTTGCTTTAGAACGTTTCAAATTTGAAGGGATTATTTCAAGGGCAGAAAAAAAATCTTGCCCTTGCCACCCTCTTGAATGATGAATGATGAGAAAAGATTATTCATGGTTGGAAACGATCTTATACCAACCTGCAGAGAGATTGTTGCTTTTTTTAATTCCTCTCCCAAGATTGGGAGAGGTTAGGTGAGGGTTGATATTATTAGATTTATCATTCCCACACCCTAACCCTCTCCCAGAGGGCGAGGGGATTTATAAGTAACAATCCTAACGCAGAGTAGTATTAGTCTTGCCAGCCAGTCCCCCAGCCCCCAAGTCCCCAAGTCCCCAAGTCCCCAAGTCTAGCTTTCCTGCTTTTCCGCCTTGGCGATGGCGTCGTCGAGACCTTGCATTTCCGGCATCCATTTTTTCGCTTCTTGGAATTGCTTCAACGCCGAATCGAATTTTTTTTCCATGAAATCCGCCCAACCCAATTGATAATAGGCGTCCGCCAGTTTGGAGTCGTTTTCGAGTAGAGCATGAAGCTCGTTTCGGCCTTTCTCGTAATATCCTTGATTGATGAAAATTCTCGCCATTTGCAAATGGATCAGAATACTTTTCGGCGCCAACAGCAGCGCTTGCTCCGTGTATTGCGCTGCGAAATTCAACTCGTTCATAGATAGATAAACCAGCCCCAGATTGTAATAAGGCGAAGGATTGCGAGGATCTTGGCGAACGGCTTTCAAGAAGCATTCGATAGCTTCGGCGGAGTTGTTGCGGGTCATCTCCGTTAGTCCCCGATCGATAAGCGTATGGATTTCGACTTTATACTTGGGATCGGGAAGAATTTTCTTTTCCTCCGAATCGTCGCTTGTTCCCCCCGCCACATAGCCTAGAGAAGAGAGAATTTCCGTGCTAGCTACGGCAGGACGCCGATCCGGTTCGATGGGAGAGGACTTTGCAAGGCTAATCAACCGTTCTTCCAAAATTTTCTGCATAGTCTGCGTTTGTTCCGGCGAGTCGTGAATGACGCTCTTTTTTTCTTTAGGATCGGCGATGAGATTATAAAGTTCCGAATCCGGCGCATGGACGAATTTCCATTGTGGATTTCTTAATGCGAAGAGCGGACTCCAGTTGTAGGTCAGTGGATATTGCGTCTCCAGCGCCGTCCATCTTTCTTCGGGTTTGGCGTTGCCGAGAATCCAAGGAGCAAGGCTGATGCCGCTTGTGGGCGTCGGCCCCAGTCCGCAGAGTTCGATTAGCGTGGGGAGTACGTCTTGCAGGTCGGCGCTTTGCGGCGAACGGACGTTGAGCCTTTGCCGGAAGGATTTGGGCGGTTTGACGATGAAAGGAATCCGGACGCATTCTTCATAGAGAAACAATCCGTGCATAAGTTCCTTATGATCGCCTAGTCCCTCGCCGTGATCGCCGATGAGTACGATCAGCATATCGTCATAGAGCCGGGCTTGTTTTATGAAATCGAACAATTTTCCCAGGCAATCGTCGATGTAGGCGATCTCTCCGCCGTACCGGTCGTTTTTGTAGAGTTCGTTGAACGGTTCCGGCGGATTGTAGGGCGCATGGGCGTCGTAAAAATGCAGGAAGAGAAAGAACGGCTTTTGCGTTCGTTGTTCCAGATAATCGAGCAGCCATTTCTCGGCGGAGGCGACAATGCTGCTTCCTCTTTTTTCCAAGGCGGCCAGGCGATTGGAATGGGCGTCCGATTCGAATACGTCGTCGTAATAGCCGAATCCCTGGCTGAGGCCGGATCGGCGCGACAACAGAATGCTGCCGATGGCTCCGGCGGTGGTGTAGCCCGATTCCTGAAATAATTCCGGCAGCGTTTCCGCCGCCTCGCTTAGAACGTTATTGTAATTGTCGCGTACTCCGTGTTGGATTGGATGCAGGCCGGTGAATAGCGACGTATGAGCGGGCAGCGTCAGGGGAACCGGCGTAACGGCGTCTTCGAAGAGGACGCCGTCTTGAGCCAGCATGGAGATGGCCGGAGTTCTCGCTTGCCGGCCGCCATATGGCTCCAGCCGGTCGATGCGGCAGGTATCGATGCTGATGAGCAATACGTTGCGCTGGGAAAAAGAGGCTTTCTTCCCTTCGCAGGAACAGGATAAGAAGCAAGCGGCGAGAGCGCCGAGCGCCAAAAAAAAGAAACGGGCGCTATGTTTTTTATGCGAATTTACGTTTGTCATTGTCCTGTTTCCTGGCTGTCTTTATCGCAAAGGGGCGGTTAGTATAATGGAATACGAGAAAACTTTTCGAACGGCAGGCGGCGCACGAATTCGCCGTTCCTGCTTCTTGAATGGAGAATAACCGGCTTTTTCCGGAAAAAAAGGCGCCTAGGATATGAAGATATTTCGAAAACGATCGACTGTCTACTTCGCCGCATTATGGATCTTGTCGATAGGGCTGTTGCGCCACGACGTCGTCAGCCGTTCCTTCCTCTCCAAAGACGCGACGGTGGATATCAATGATGGAGCGTTGATTATGCGGCAGGACTATCTGGGGTATTACCTGGGCGGCAAGAAAATCGGCTATTCCCATTTCGTCCTGAAAGAAGACAGCGACGAAATTCAAACCAAACTTCCCGGCAAATATTACGTCTTCAAATCCGAAACGGAATTGCGCGTGCGCGCCTTGGGAATTTCCTTCGATATCAAAATCCGGCATATCGGCGAAGTGAATGAGGATTTGTCGTTGCGCTCCTTCCGCTTCGACTTCGACGCCGGCGGCCAAAAAATTTACGCGATGGGAAACATCGAATCGGATGGATTGCATTTGATAACCAAATCCGACGGAACGTCCTCCGAACAGACGTTCCCCCTGCAAACGACTCTCTATCATACGGAAATGGTTCATTTGCTCGTCGCCCGCGACGGCATGAAAATCGGCGAATCGAAGGCGTATGCCGTGTACGACCCCATGACGATGGCTTTTGGCAGCGTAACGGCGAAAATCATGGATAAGGAAAACGTGGAATTGGAAGACGGCAAAACCGTGGAAGCCTATAAGGTCGAAGTGAATTTCAAAGGCCTGCGCTCCACGTCATGGATCGGCGATGAAGGCGAATTGGTGAAGGATCAAAGCCAGATTTCCGGCATCGAATTCATCGCCGTGCGCGAAACGAAGGAGCAGGCGCTCAATATGGATTACCAGCATGAAAGCGTCGATCTTCCGCAAGGTTCACAGGAAATCCCGGACCTGATCTCCGCCTCGCGGATATTGACGGCGACTCGCATCGAACATCCCGATAAAGTAACGGAAATGCTGGTGAAATTAACCGGCGCCGAAAGCGGCGATCTGATCTTCGATGGAACGTTTCAAACCTTGGCCGACTCGCCGGATGACGCTTTGCTGATCCGCACAACAAAGCAGGATTATCGAAAAGCCGCCGCTTCCTTGCCGGAACAAAATCCCCCTTATGCCTTGGACCATCCGGATTTGAAGCCGTTTTTAGACGAGCAGCCCTTAATTCAATCCAACGATCCGGCTATTCGTCAAAAGGCTTTGGAAATAGCGGGAAAAGCGAAAAACGCCTTGGAAGCAAGCATAACTATCGCCGAATGGCTTTACCGCAACGTCAAAAAAGAGATGCGACCAACCATTCCCTCCGCCGCCGAAGTCCTCAATGCCATGAAGGGGGACTGCAACGAGCATTCCACCCTCTTAGCCGCTTTGGCTCGATCCATCGGCATACCCGCCAAAATCTGCGCCGGAATCGTCTACCAAAACGACGGCTTCTACTACCACGCCTGGAACGAAATCTATGCGGGAGGTGCGTGGCTGCCCATCGATTCCACCCTCAACCGCATCGAAATGGACGCCGCTCATATCAAATTCGCCGAAGGTTCGCTCGATTCGCAAGCGAATTTGATAAAATTGATTGGAAATTTGAAACTGGAAATTGTTGCCTACAAGGAACAATAATTTTTTCGAAAAAAAACTCATAAAACTGAAACAAATATGCTTGGCCTTCGTTATAGAAAGAAAGCGTTTTTTTGTTTTTTTCAAGCGGAGTCATAGAAACCGCATCCGATTGACGCAAGCCTTGCCCGGCATAATTTGAACCGCATCGGATCTTCCAGGAAAATTATGTTTCTAAATTCTTGATTTATGAGGATTTAGGGGGAGAGGAGGAGCCGCCGGTTCGGCGTTGGGGGGAAGCGACTCCTCCTCGGGGGTGCGTGTTAAAAGAGAGTTTTTTTATTTGTTCGCTCTTTAAGATTTGACTCTCGACTTTATTATATTCCCGCTTTTCCGAAATGCAAAAAAAAGAATTAATTTTTTTTTCTTCGCTTACTTTTCTAAAGTATATTCCTCCTTTTTTGCAGGTCAATGGGAAAAAGAGAAAAAAAGAAGGGGAATTTTAGGTTTTTTTTGGGGGCGCTTATCCTTATTATTTATTCCTCTTTTCCTATGAACTGAATTTATAGAAAATCGGATAAATTCTCAAGCGATTCAAGGGATTTTGAGGTTGATTCCATAGTACTTTTCCTTGCCATCCGTTGGATTTGATCGATTTGATTCATCATCTATTCTCTCGAATGCCGGAAAGATCGAGCAAAACTTCAGGATGTTTCGCGGCAACCATTAATAAAACTCTAGCTGGCCCTTCCGGCTTTCGCCGTCCTTGTTCCCAGTTTCGCAGCGTTGCGACGCTTATTCCTATAAGAGAAGCGAATTTATCTTGGGAGAGGCCATAATATTCACGTATCTTTTTCACCTCCGATTTTGGAAATTCAAAAGCGCGTGAAGGCTTCATGGCGTTATTCATTATGGCCCCACCTTGTTTTACGCTTTCAAGCAATTCGTCAAACAGTTCCTTTTTCATAAATATTCGTTATTTATAACTTTTTTAAGTTGTTTGATTTGTTCTGGAGACAATTCATCCTGCTCGTTTTTAGGATAAGCAAAAAGAAGAAGAAGTACGTCTTGCAAAGTAAACCAACAATAGATTATCCTAATCCCGCTTCTCTTTCCACGTTTTCCTATATGCCATCGGAATTTTCTAAGACTGCCGCTTCCAGAAATAATCTTGCCGATATCCGGTTTGTTAACCAATTGGATCTGCAACAACCGATACTCTTCTTCTGATAACATGGCTTGTATGCGCCGAGTGAATATAGGGGTCTCAATAATGACCATTATAATTATACGTCAATGGCGGATAATAAGCAATTTATTCTGGATGAAGATGCTTTTGATTTGTCTGTTCTTAATATTGCTACTCTACGATTTCCTGTTTACTTCCCCGCGATAATCAAATCCATGCGCTGGCTCAGGTCCGCTAAATAATCGCGGTCTCCGCCTCCGAGCTCCGCCGTCATGTAGCCGTTATAGCCAATTTCTTCGAAGGCGCTTCGCACTTCCGGCCAATCGATGCTGCCGTCGCGGACATTGGTCCATTGCCAGCCGCTGTCGAGTTTCTTATAGCCTTTGATATGGACTTTGACGATGCGCGGACCCAAGGTTCGAATCCAATCTTGGGGAAATCCATATTTAACAATATTGCCGGCGTCGAAATAGGCTTTCAAGAAGGGCGAATTGAATTCGTCGACGTAACGGGCGAATTCCAGAGGACTTAGCAGGAAATTGTTCCATACGTTTTCGATGCCGATGATGATCCCCAGTTCCTGCGCCAAGGGCAGGAGTTTTCGTATATGGGTTTGAGAGCGGGTATAGGCGTCGGCGTAACGCACTTTGGGGGTAACGACGCCGGGAACGAGCAGAACCGTAGTTGCGCCCAAGGCTTTGGCGTTTCGCAGCGACGTTTCCATGCCTTTCATGCCTTTATCGATGTCGTCGGGATTGGGGCTGGAGAAGGGAAAATCCCAATGGATCGCATTCATTATCGAATGAATTTCGATTCCAGCGCTATTCGCCGCTTCTTTCAGCGCTTCCACTTGCTTGGGATCGTTTATCGTTCCGGCTTCGATCCCCTGAAAGCCTACGTCCACCGCCATTTTGAGCCGGTCAAGCAAAGGCATCTTACCTGGCAACATGCCTAATCCGACAGCTTTTTTCAATTTCGTCTTAAAACCTGCTTCTTCAGCGGAAAAGGTTCTGTTCGTTTCTATAATAGTACCAGCAGCCGCCAAGGCCGCCGATGCGCTTTGGATGAAATTTCTGCGATTGATTGGATTCATTAGCGATTCGACCTCCATGATTTTTATAAGATGGATAGGATTTATAGGGAGATTGGCGTATTGCGCTTCGTTTTGATCTCACCCTTCGCAATCTAACATCTGACCACGAAATGATCTAAAAATCCAGCCTGTGCTCATAAATTTACGCAATCCCAAACGGCTTGCGCGGAGATGCCGCCCTCGCGCAAGATTTTTATGGGGGATTGCGAACAATCGACAACCGTCGATGCGGGGCGCGGCGGCAGTACGCCGGCATCGATGGCGATATCGATGTTTTCCAAAAACGCCCCAACATCGTGAAGAGATCGCGCTGGCGGCTCTCCGCTGCGATTTAGGCTGGTATTGGCCAGCAATCCGCCGCATTTTGTCAGCAGCGCCTGCGCTAATGGATGATTGGGTGACCGCGCCCCGACAGTTCCGCCATAAGCGCAGGGGCAGTCATCCTCCGCCGCCATGACAATCGTTAGCGCGCCGGGCCAGAAGCGTTGCGTCAAACGCTCCGCCCTTTCCGATGGAGTGACATTTTCCCGCAGCAGGCGCGGCATATCGGAGACGAAGAGAGCGAAAGGCTTAAAACGAGGACGGTTTTTCAAGTCGGCCAAACGATGAAGAGCGCTCTCTATAAAAGGCGAACAGATCAAGCCATAGACGGTATCGGTGGGGATGCAGAGGATTTTCCCTTCCCGCAGCGCTTGCGCCGCATGGTCGATATCTACGTCGGGTAGAGAGATGATGAGCGCCATCGCTAAAAATGTCCATTTATCGTTTCAATAGGAAAAATTATAAAGGGAATAAGCAGGGAAGCGAGAGGGGATTCCTACGAAGGACGCGGCGAAACGCGCCCTTCGCATGATTCCAGCGTTTGATTTTAGAGTTTTGTGGGATTAGGCGCGTCGCCGTAGACTTTTTTTGGATCGAAAACTTTTTCCGTTTCCATGAAGGTCAATGGAATCGGCGCGTTCAGCCCAATCTTTCTCGCTTCTTCCCCTACGGGAACGCGGCGGTAGAAACAGGAACGGTATCCCACGTGGCAGCTGGCCCCACCCACGACGTCCACCCGCATCCAAACCACGTCTTGATCGTCGTCGATGCGCAATTCTCGCACTTTTTGCGTCAGCCCGCTGGTCGCCCCTTTATGCCATAGCGTCTTGCGGCTGCGGCTCCAATAGACCGCTTCGCCAAGTTCGATGGTCTTGGCCAGTGCTTCAGCGTTCATATAGGCGTGCATCAGCACTTCGCCGCTTTCCGCATCCGTGGTTACGACGGGAATCAATCCGTCCTTGTCGAATTTGGGCGCAAGCTCGCATCCTTCCTCGACTTGTTCGACGCTGATGCGCGGGGCGAAAATTTTCTCGGCGCTCATGGCTCCAATCTCCGAATTTTTGATGAATAATGGGAAGAGTTTCG
This sequence comes from Candidatus Omnitrophota bacterium, assembly GCA_040755155.1. Taxonomy (NCBI): domain Bacteria; kingdom Pseudomonadati; phylum Candidatus Omnitrophota; species Candidatus Omnitrophota bacterium. Next base: position 15,514 of record JBFMBP010000003.1, read on the forward strand.
ATTGCGTGAAGAAGAAGGTTAACCAGCGTAACGCTATCTGTCAATGCGAAGCGGCGCCGCCGGTAGAAATCGTCGAACGAATAAGAGAAAATGCAGAAGATTATTATGTCTACAATTCGGAAAGGAATCGATCATGCCTCTTCGTTCTTTTTTATTATTCGTAGTAACCGCCGCTTCCTTGTTCATATACCCTTCGGCGGGATCGCAGGATGAGATTTTTTCGCTTTCGGGGGAATGGCGTTTCGCTCTCGATCCAGACGACCGAGGCATGAGCGAGCAATGGTTCACGCCCAATTTCCGCCGCCGGATCTGGCGCGCCGTGGCAGTCCCGCATACCTGGCAGGTGGAACCGGGATTGGAGAATTATTTCGGAATCGCCTGGTATCAAAAACGAGTTGAGCCTCATCCCGCTTGGGAAGGAAAGCGAATGCAGATCGAGTTCGACGCCGTCTACCGCGACGTCCAGGTTTGGATTAATGGCATTCTCGTTGGAGAACATAAGGGCAGCGGCTGGACGCCGTTTTCTTTCCCGCTGGAGAATGTCTGGAACCTGAACCGCGACAATCTGATTGCCGTGCGCGTCGATAACCGTTTTTCCAAGAACGCCATCCCATACGAACGTTCCTTCGATTGGCCCGCCGATGGCGGCATTATCCGCAATGTCAGACTGCGCCTCTCTCCGCTCGACTCCATCGAATCGATTTACGCCGATGCATCCCCCGATGACAATTTGGACGCCGCTCTGTTGGAAGCGCGGGTGAAGGTGAACGGTTTTTCCGATGTCCAGGTGAGGGCTTCGGTCTACAATCCTGGCGGCAGGCAAGTATACGCGGGACTATTCCCGGTAACGCAGCGGGACGGCGCGCGCGAAGCCCGCATCGTCGCCGTGTTGGCTCGCCCCCAATTATGGCATTTCGATGATCCCAATCTCTACCGCTTTCAAGCCGAATTGTTGCAGGACGGCAAAGCAGTTCATTCTAAAGAAGCCGTTTTCGGCGTGCGTAAAGTTGAGATGAAAGACGGTTTTTATTGGTTGAACGGCGAGCCAATGCGCCTTATGGGCGTGGAGTGGATGCCGGGCAGCGATCCGCGATACGGCATGGCGGAAGACCCGCGCATCATGCGGGAAATTCTCACGGATATGAAAAATCTCAACTGTCTGCTGACTCGCTTCCATTGGCAGCAGGACGACGCCGTCTTCGAATTTTGCGACCGCGAAGGAATACTCGTCCAGGAAGAAATTCCCGCTTGGGGCGGAAAAACGATGGAAGGGCAATTAGACGATCTTCAACGCAGCCAGACGTGGGAAATGATCCAAGATCATTTCAATTCCCCCTCCATTTACGCTTGGGGCTTGTGCAACGAGATCGGCGGCCAGAATCCCAAGGCTCACGATTTCGTGCGCAAGGGCGCAGCGATCGCCCGCGCGTTGGACCCTTCGCGTTTGCTCACGTGGGCGTCTAACTCCCTGCAAACGACGCCGGAAAAAGACGCCAGCTCGTTGGTGGATTTTGTGGAATGGAACGATTACTGGGAAAGCTGGTATAAAGGTACGCTGGCGGACGTGGAAGCCAATCTCCAAAGTATTCGCAACGTCTTCCCGCAAAAATCGCTGGTTATCTCCGAATACGGCCTTTGCGAATGCAATCCCGGCAATCCCTCGGGGGACGAACGCCGCATCGAAATTTTAAAAACGCATACGGACGCCTACCGCCGTTCCGGCGCCGTGGCGGGAGCGATTTTCTTCGACTATAACGATTATCGCACGCATATGGGCGATAAGGGGCAAGGCTCGTTCCAACAGCGAGTGCATGGCGTCGTCGATCTGTTTGGCCAACGCAAGCCGTCGTGGGAAGCGCTGCGCCGAGAAGCCTCGCCTATTCGTTCGCTTCGCGTGGAGAAGCCGGATACGTTGGGAGAAAAAACCTACACTGATGTGGAGATCGTCACGCGCTCGCTCGAAAACGATTTACCCGCCTATACGCTGCGCGATTATCTGTTGACGTGGATCGCGTATAACGATTTGGGACAGCCGATAGGAACGGGAAAAAGAGTTATGACCGAGCTGCCGCCGGGTACGCAGCGCATCGAAACTATCGAATGGCCCGCATTCGAAAACCTCGCCCGCGTTGAAGTGAAAATTTTCCGTCCCACGGGCTATTCCGTGCTGGATGCGAAATGGGAAAAAGATAACGCGGGGAAATGATGAATGACTGAACGCTTCGGGTGGCAAAGGCATGGCGAAGCCTGCGTTCGATCTTGTGATCTAGAATTAAATTAAAAACCGTAGGATTGGCTCAAAGCGAAGCGCAGCCCGCCATATTCCTATTTTGGATATCTCAAGGGCAAAAACAACCTTGCCTTAGGCGCCCCACAATAGCCCGTCCTTGCCAGAACGGACTATTGCGTTTCTTGTTCAATCAAGCCAATACCGGATTCTTTGCATTCATTCGTCTACGCGATAGCGCGAGGCGGTATTTGGGGACTTTGCAAAAGATCGAAGAGAAATCCTCTCTAATGAATTTTACTATTTCTAATTCATTAAGATACTATTCTCCTTATCAGTACTTTATGTAAAAAAAGAAATTTTTTTAAAAAACAAGAATAATTCTCTTGACACACACACACACACATTAATATGTTATCTCGAAAAGATAAATTTTAAAATACTTTAAAAAGGAGGAGAAGAATTGATGAATCGAGTTAGGGTTATACTAGGGATGATTATTTTAACTGTAATCACAATGCCGATTACTGAAGCGCGCGGACAAGGCGATTATTTGTCGGAAGCGGAGATTTTCGCCAAAATCGATGCGGGATACGCCGCCGCCATCGCGGGAGTGACCGAAGGGATTATTGATGACGCAATAATGAAAAAAATTGGCGGCCAAACTCCCGTTCCCCGCGGCGTGGAATGTTTTCGGCAAATGAAATCGCTTATCTCTCAAGAGATGCAAAAGGGACAATTTCCCCTCGTCGCTTCTAAGAGTCGAACATCTGAATATATACCTGAAATATGCAAAGATGTTTTTAGCATGTCTGGTTTTAATCCCAAAATCCCGATATCTTGCGGTTTCAATCCCGAATTGTCCGCCGATGCGCCAAAACTCGCAGAATATTTGATGTTAAAGCTAGTTGGATTTTTAGAACGCGCCAAATCGCTGGAAACCATACTGCCCAGTTCGAAAGAAACCGAGACCATCCTTAAGCAAGTTAAAGAACTCAAAGCTGCTATGAAAGAAATTCTCAAGAATCGATTTCCAGATATTTCGGAAGAATGTATCGATAAAAGCCTTTACAAATATTTTTCATCCTTCGAGAAAGGTCCAACCGGCGTTATCACATCTGCGGCGAAACGGTGTTTAACGGAAGAACAGATGGAGAAAATCAAAAGTCAATGGGAAAATTTTTCCCTTGAGAAAAATGATAGTATTTCTCTTCATAAGGATAAATTAGAAAAATATAAAAACTTCGGCGATAATGGGAAAATCTATTCAATTTTTATAGAAAGATTATTGGATGATTATACGTTACCTTTTGTCCGAATGATACGTGAAGAATTCTATGCCAATCTTCCCGCTGGTTTCGTTCTTCCTGAAAGATCTGAGCGTTTGAAAGCCTTCGATAAGGAAGCAAGTATACGTATTAATAAAAAAAATGAATAGAATATTCTATATATCTTATATAAAAGGAGCATAAAACATGATATTTCGAAAGAAAAATCCTTGGACAGTAATAGTTACTATTTTGTCAATTGTTTTTGTTATAAATTGCAATGCAGATTGGGTGCCTGTTTCATATAACTATCCTTCCATATATGAAGATAGTAGTGGTTTTTGGTGTGATAATGATGTTTATTTTCGTTGTTATAGATCAACATATCCAGGTGCTTGGAGAGCTTCTGTTTACGCTGAATTAGATAATATGCAATATAATGAAGAACAAAATTTTCACGGCCCATTAGAAATACCAGCATCAATTTCAGGAACATTTGATGAAGTATATGAATGGCAAGGAAGTCCACCGCCAACTTATGATTGGAGTTGGGAAGGTACGGGAGATTTTACTGGTTACGGCTATGCGGTTGACACTCCAGGCCAGGACGATGAAGCATATGGTATTTGCGTAGCTCAATGTAATGTTGAAGTACCTGGAAATGTATATGCTATAACAGATTGTGATGGAGAAATCTGGGTGCAATCGAAGGATGGGCAAATCAGATACTATGACACATATTTACCAAGAGACACAGGATGGACTTCAGGTCAAATTAATCAAGAAGAAGGAATTTGTTGTAATTCTATTAAAAGAAGTACTACCACTGGAATTGGTCCCTATCATCGAAAAGGAATTATAGACTTTTTACAAGCAAGAGCATTTATATGCGGTGATAAAACAAAATCACATATAATTGCAACTATATCGTTTTATCTGAATCAGTGATTAATTAAGATATTTTTAACATTACAACCTAAAAATGGATGTGATGATTTTTATAATCAATACAGAAGAGGTGAAATTATCCCCTCTTTTTTTATTACTTTTTAAATTGCCAAAAGCCCGTCCCCTTATTGGGACGGGCTTTTGCTTTTCTTGTTCGATCAAGCCAGTATTGATGGAATCTCGATCCGTTTTCTTTCCCGCATGGCTTTTTCTCCGTAGAAGCAGGCCTTTGCCGCCATCGCTCCCCGTCTTCCGTCGCAGAGGTTCGGCGATCCCGAGCGGATGGAATGGGAGAAGCCTTGCAATTCGTAGCGGTACGGTTCGTAGGGCGTCATCTCGGATGCGCCCCCGCCGCCCGTCGCCTGCTGCGACGCCGTATGGGCGGCGAAAGCGGAGGCGCTGGCGTCTTCCTTGACCACTTCGATTTGGGTCGATTTCTCTTCCTTGGCGGCTTTTTCGGCTTTCTGTTCGTCCCAGCCCGATTCCCAAAAGAGATAGGTCTCGTTTTCGTTGCTGAGAACGATGGTTCCCCGCGTTCCCATGATTTGCTCGTAATACTGATCGACGCTGCTGCTTTGGATGGAGGAGTAGGTTACCGTCCGATTGTTGGGATATTCGAAGATCGCGTAAATGTGATCGGCGATGCTGCGGTCGTCTTGTCCATAGGCCATAAGCGAGGAGCGGTATTCAGCAAACGTCTTGGCGGGAGTGTCGTTGTATTTTTTCTTGATCTCGTATTCGTTGTTCAGTTCTTTATACAAGCCTTCCTGATCTTGCTGTGTTTTATATGCGCCGCCCGCCGCATAGACCGCCGTGGGCATGGAATCGAAGAACCAGTTGGCTATGGCGATCTGGTGGCTGCACAGTTCCGTCCACAATCCATGAGAGGTTTCGCCATACCAGCGCCAATTGACGAGATGCTGCAAGTCGGGATAGCCGTATTTTTGCGGCTGCATTCTTTTCAATTGTTCGATCTGTTCCGGCGAATCTTCCTTCCAGGCGTGCGTCCAGTAGTTCCAGTCCGTATTGCGGTGCCACATGGCGCGAATGTGATAGACGCTGCCCAAAAGGCCCTCGTTCAACATGCGATAGGCGTCCCAATAGAGCGGATTGTAGAAGCGCTGGTGTCCGGCCTGGAGAACGAGATTGTTATTCTCCGCCAGGCGGATCATCTCGGCGCATTCTTCTTCGGAATAGGCCATCGTCTTCTCCACGAAGACGTGCTTGCCCGCCTTCAATGCCTGAATAGCCATCGGCCCGTGCAGATGCAAAGGCGAGGCGATGATGACGGCTTCCAATCCCGAATCGTTCAGCATGTCTTCGTAATTTTCGTAAAGGGCGGGATTGGGGCATTGCTTGAGTTCGGGTTTTTTAATCAGTTCATGACCCAAAGCGCGGTTGTCGGGGCGGATGTCGCATGAAGCGGCAATGTTCAAATACTTGGGATCGGCCAGGGTGATGAGAATGCGTCCTTCCATGCCCGTCCCTACGATTCCCGTCTTCACCGGACCGATGCCGCTGGCTTTCAGGGCCACCGCTCCTAAAGGCGGCAGCGCCATCGCCGCCTTAATGAAATTCCGCCTTCCCAATAATTTGTTTTCTGGATTAAGCAACATGATCGCATCCTCCTATTCGAATTTTGATGATGAAGATTCCCTTTGAATTTCGCGTCACGCGGGCTGCATGACCGTTTTTTCTTTCTCTCGCTTTTCCGCTTCCTCATGGCGCGGCGGGCGAGCGGAGAACAACATATCCAAGCCGTACCATTGCCGGGGATCGAATGTCAGCATGGCGGCCAGAGCGAACATCTCCACCATATTTTTGCTAATCAGGTAGTAATTTCCCTCGCTGCCGAAAGCGGAATTGCCCGCCCATTGCGCATGGGAGAGATCGGAAAAATAGGATTTCCATTCGAGATTTTTCGTTGATGGATTGAAGTCGAACGCCGGATTGGCGGCGACGAACATCAGCAGCAGCGTTATCGCCGTTAGGATGGACGTGCGCGTAAACAATCCCAGCAGTAATCCCAAACCCGACAGAAATAAAAGCCAAGGCATCAGAAAATCGATGGGAATCATGAGCCAATTCGTTTCCGCCGCTTGGCTGAACCATCGATTCAGCAGCGGCGTATCTTCGATCGTCAAGTTCGCCATGAATTGAAACAATGCGGCGAAGGGTCCTTCCGATCCTTTGAGATATCCCGCCGCCGTCCAGGTGGGATTAACCAGCTTGATGCAGCCTTCCCATAGGAAATGCCAGCCGATGGCGATGCGCAGCAGGGTGAGTATAATCGGCTGACCCGATATCCACTTTTCATGGAGCATCAGCGTTTTCATGATATGGCCTCCCTTCCGAGGTAACATCGCGTTGGAAAATGTCTATTGAGAAGGATAGGCAGGATGACAGCGTTTAACTATTGTGAAAATTACCGAATTCGACATTGGGAAAACTACGCAGAGAGGGCGGGAAAAAAAGAGTAGGGTGGGCTCAAAGCGAAGCGTAGCCCACCATAATAATTCCTTACTCCTTCCCGATTTGCTCTAGTATTCCAGCGATGTCAAACCTTTGTTGATGGCGTATTTGGTCAGTTCGGCGATGGTGTGAATATTCAATTTCGCCATGATATTCTGGCGATGGGCGTCGATGGTTCGTTCGCTGACGTTGAGGGCGCTGGAGATTTCTTTCGTGGATTTGCCTTCGGTTAGAAGTTGCAGCACTTCGCGCTCTCTCGGCGTCAGCGCGGATTCGGCGCCGCCGTCGTCCGTATCCGGGCGTTGCAGGTATTGCACTACGGAATCGACAACTTTAGGGCTGAGGTAGGTTTTATTCTCCATCACGGCGCGGATGGCGGCGGCCAGTTCCTGAAAGGCGCAACTTTTAGGAAGATACCCTTTCGCTCCCGCTTTAATCATTTGCGCGACGTATTGGCTGTCGGAATGGACCGAGAGGCCGATGACTTTGGCGTCCGGCGCTTCTTTGGCGATGCGGCGCGCGGCTTCGATGCCGTTCATGTCCGGCATAGTGATATCCATAATCACGACGTTCGGCTTCAGTTTATGAACCAATTGCAAAGCCTCGCGCCCATTGCCGGCTTCGCCGACGACTTTCAATCCCGGCTCCTTTTCCAGCAAGGGACGCAGCCCTTCGCGGATAATAGCGTGGTCGTCGGCTAATAGGATCGTTATATGTAAAGTCATTTTTCCTTCACTCCGGCCTTATCGGCGCTTCGATTATCATTCGCGTTCCTTGGCCTGGGCGGCTTTCCACTGTGAGCTTGCCGCCAATTTGATGCAAGCGCTCGCGGATGCTGAAGAGGCCGAATCCTTCCGATTTCAGGGAGAGGGAAGCGGGATCGAATCCGGCGCCATGATCCGCCGCCTCGATGCGGACGCTTTCGGCGCTGTTGCGGATAATCAGATCGGCCTGGTTCACTCGCGCATGTTTGACGATGTTGGTCAGCAATTCGCGGGCGGCGCGGAAGAGGACGTATTGCAAATCCTCCGGCATGGATTTGAGTTGGGAATCGATGGCGCAATCGATGCGTATCCCATGCTGGCGGCGGATTTGGTCGGCTAATTGTTCGATCGCCGCCTCGAAACCCACTTCGTATAAAATTGGCGGACATAACTCGAACGTCAAGTCGCGGGAATTTTGCAGCGTCTGCTCGATCAGTTCCTTGATGGCGTCAACCTGTTGGGATTGTTCGAGCGCGGCGAGCGATTCCCGCAACGCTTCCAGTTTAATCATGGAAAGCGACAAGGTTTGCCCGATGCTGTCGTGCAAATCCGCCGCCAGGCGCCGCCGCTCGCGTTCCTCCACCAGCGACAATTCTGAAGCCAGCGCCTGCAATTGCTTCTGAAATTGCAGCACCCGGTCGTAAGCCGATCTTAAATCTCTAGCGTCCTTTTTCAATTGCTCGTTGGCTTGGGTGAGAGCCGTCGTCCGCAGCGCCACCAACCGCCCCAGATTGCGATAATGGGAAAAATGAAAATAGAGAGAAATCGTCAGAACGATGGTTCCCGCCATGATGATGCCCAGGAACAGCGGCTCTTTATACCACGGCAATAAAACGATAAATGGATGAACGGCGGGATGGGGATCGATGTTCCAATTGCGATCCATGGCCCGGACTTCGAAGCGATGCTTTCCCGCCGGCAAGCGCGGAATGCGGGCGGCGGTTTCGGAAGCGAACGGCGACCAGGCGCCATCGTCGATGCGGTAGGAGAAAAGCATCCGGTCAGGCGGGGTGTAATTCCATTTGTCCACGCCCTGGAAAGCGAATATTGCGCCGTTGGGAGCGATTTCAGCTGCGTTGATATCCGATGGGATAATCGTTCGCGGCGCGTCGGGATCGGCGTTGGGATGGTAGAGGCTCAAGCCGCTAGTGGTTCCCGCCCAAATGCGATCTTGGCTGTCTTGATAGATTTCGAAAGCCGCCGCGTTGGGCAGACCTTCTTCGTAGGTCATATCGACCCAAGAACCGTCATTATAGCGATGCAATCCCGTTCCCGACGCCGCCCAAAGGCTCCCGTCGCTTTCCGTCATCATCGAACGAACGCTGTCCAATCCCGACCGCAATAAAGTCCAGCGAGCGCCATCGTATTCAAGCAGCGCATCGCGTCCTCCGACCCAAAGGCGATTTTCCCCAACCGGATGGATGCAATAGGCGGCGGTATCGGCAAATCCCTCTTGCGCGGTAAAACGGTGAAACTCGCCGTTCCGATAACGAACCAATCCATTCAATCCCGCCAGCCAGATGGCGCCTTGCCGGTCTTGATAGACGTGGCGCAAATCGGGATCGAGATAGCGATAATCGTTTTGTTCGATTACGGTTTGGAAGGTTTGGCCGTCGAAGGTTTCCAAACGCGCTTTTCCGCTTCCGTAAGAGACAACCCATACGCCCTCGCCTCCGCGCGAGGCGATCAGGACGATGGTAAAATCGTTGGGATGGAGCGCAGGTTGAAAAGATTTCGTTTGGGGATCGAAAAGCAATAAACCGCTTGTGGTTTTCAATAGCAGGCGTCCATCGGCTAAGAAGCAAAGGGCTTCCGTAATCAATTCGTTGGATTCGATGGCGTCAGGAAGCGCATAAAAAGCCCACGTGCTTTCTTGAAGAACCGCCAACTGGCGGGCGAATAAAAACCAAAGATGTCCTTGCCGGTCTTCTTGGATGGCATGGACTACATTATCCATGCCCATCGTTTCCGGCGGCGTTCTCCAGGCGGCGGAAGCGTAGCGCGCCAAACCTTCGCTAGTAGCCAGCCAAAACGTCCCGTTCGGCTCCACGTCCAGATCGATCAGAATGCGCGACAATACCTTATTGCGGTCGACCTTAGTAGTCTGTTTTCCTTCGATCAAGGATAATTGAAAGGAGGGTTCGAATACCCAGAATCGACTTTCATCGCCCCATCCCCGCAGTACGTCTTGTTCGGGGTTTTGATAAACGATTTTCCATTCGCCTTGATGCCAGCGAACCAATACCCGTTTTTGAATCGCGGGAGAATAAGCGGTTCCAAAAATGATTCCTTCGCCGCCCTCTTGCAGATCATTCAAATCCTGCAAGTTCAACGCCGGATCGAAAAGATATTCCTTGCCTTGATAGACAGCGGCTCCATTTCGACCCGCCAGCCATAAATCGCCATTGCGCGCCGCCAAGAGATCGTTGAAAGAATCCAGATGGGAATCGGAAACGGCGAATAAGACTTCCGACTGATGAGTACTAGGATCGAAGCGCATTAAGCGATCCGGCAACAGATAGGCTATGCCGCCATCCGCTATCGGAAAAAACGGCGTCGTTTCCGTTTGGATATCCTCGACGGGATATTCAATCCATTTTCCGTCCGTAAGTTGGTTATGGTAGATATATTTCTTGAATCCATTTTTATAGATCGACCAAATCTCGCCGGACGCGCTTACGTAAACATGCGCGCCGACGCCGGGGCTGGGTATATTCTCTACGCTATAGCCGTCAAGTACGCTCATACGGTCGATATGACCGTGATTGACCCAAACCCGCCCGCTGGGACCAATAAAAACCGAGTTGGAACAGGACTCCCCCAAGCCATCGACAGCCTGCCAAAAACGCCAATGCGGCGGATTCTGCCGCCAATAATCCGCCGCCGCTGAAAGAGCGCAGAATACGCATAAGCATCCCCAAATCGCTCGGCGTTTCATAGCATCTCCCGCCTGATTTTTGTTAGTATAAGTATAGTTAAGATTATAAGGATTTTTAGGATAAGCGATTAATACGCCTCGCGCCGATGGGCGATTTTAACCACGGTTATGAGAAGAATATCGTCAAATATCCTATAAATGATGCGGCAATCGCCAACGTGAATGCGATAGCGGTCTACTTCGGCTTTCAGTTTTTTAACGCCGGATGGCCGTGGATTTTCCGCAAGGGCGTCGATATGCGGTTTGAGGCGGAGTTGTTCATGGAACGGTATTTTCCTGAATTGTTTTTCGGCGGCTGGAGTAAAAACAATGCGGTAGGTCTCGGATTAATCGTTTAGTCCCAAACTGTCTTTGATCTTGCTCCATTCGATAAATCCTCTTTTATTCGCTTCGGCCTCCGAGATGCGGGCATCTTCGATATCTTGCAAATCTTCCGCGGTCAATTCCAATTCTTCCGGATTCTGCGTTTGCATTGGCATCTCTGTTAATCTCGAATGCGTCGAAGGCTTCATTATTCCGTCATCCTAATAAAAAAGAATTATTCGTAGCTGCTCAAATCCACTCTAATTATTTAGTATAGCGTAATATTAAGGATTAAAGAAAGGCGAAATAATCCATCGGATTATTGCTTTGCCCCTTCATTATAAACGCGGATTTCGCACACTTGGGCGCTGTCTTTGGGATCGCCAATGGATGGGGCCTGCAAAACTAAACGAAGTCGATCCGATTGAACGGGAGCAAAAGTAAAAACACATCGTCGTTTCTCATTATCCTTTACGGCGGTGAGAGTCTTCCAACCGTCTTTATCCGCCGCTTCGATGCGAAATTGGGAGCAAGATAACGGAATATTTTGAAACGTTACATGAACGGAATTGAACGTTATCGGTTTTCCAAAGTTCAGTTCGATCCACGGCTCCATTTCGGCAGGATTTGGCCCCCACGAATGAGGCGTTCCATGAACGGCGCGGTTCCAACCGTCGATGACGTTTTCCGGCGCGAGTGCGATTTGGGGAATGTTGAAATCGTCGGCGGGAGGCTGAGGCGCCAAACTGAAAACGTAGCACTCGTCGCGAACGGTCCAGGACGGCCCGCCGTAAGCGCGGCAGGCGCCATCGACAAGCGCTGGAAACAGGCGCCATTGCAACCCTGCTGCTGGCAGGAGAAAAGCGTAATAATAATGCCCTTTTTCCACGGCGCAATCGAATTTGAATGTTACCCAGTCATCGCTTTTGGGTGCGATTATGGCTTCCGCTTTCGCCAAATCGTTCTGGGACGAGAAATCTTTGAATGCATCGGCGGAACGCAGCCAGAGCGTTATTGGGACGGCGGAATCGTTATTCGATATCAGACGCAGCGATATTTGTTCGATCTTATCCGATGGCGCTTTGAACATGACGGCGCGGGGCATATTCAAATCATGGATCAACGGCGTATCCAATTTGGCGGATTGAGCGGGATCGGGAATCGTCTTGACGCTGGAAGCCGTGACGGAGGCTTTCAAGGCCAGATCGCGGGAATCTTCGTTCTTCACGCCCATGATATAGGCGCCGTCTTTCAATAACCGCTGCTGAATCTCGCCGATGGCGTCTTTTCCCGCCTGGCGGGGCGTCATGCTTTTTTCGACGCACAACGCGGCGGCTGTTCCCACGGCTTGCCCCATAAGGCTTGTCGTCCGCATGACGCGCACGCCGCCTAGAGCGACATGGGAAACGGAAATATCGCGTCCCGCCAGGAAGAGGTTGTCGATATTGCGCGAATAAAGGCAACGGTAGGGAATACTGACCTTGCGGTCTCGATAAGCGGAATAATACATGGGGCCGTCGGTCCAAAAACCGTGGGAATGATGAACATCGATGCCCCAGCCGCCATAGGCGACGTTATCGGGATGATCTATGCGGCTTTCGTAATCCCATTGCGTGAGAATATAGTCGCCCAGCAGCCGCCGCGATTCGCGCTTTCCGGCGACGTAATTGATATAGGTCAACTTGCGGTTCTTATTTTTCTCTTTGTGTTCGGGAGAATAATTTTTTACGAAATTCCATAACCCCAGATTGATGCGGAACAGCTCGTCCCGGATTTCTTCGGCGTCCGCAATCGTATTTTTCATGCCGCCATATTCCACCCACCATTCGAAGAATCCGCCGTTGGCGGTGCGGGGATAATACCCCATTCCCTTTGCGAAATTATTAAAATGAGGCAGCGGGATCGGCAGCGGCATGACGGCGACGTCCCCCGCGTTTTTTTCCGGCTGCTTCACGGCGTATTCCGTTCCAAAGAATCCTGGCGCATCGGCGGCGGAGTTATAGGATGCTTCTTGCCAATAATTGCTGGGATATTTGGCTTCATCCAAGTTGAAATGAAATCCATCTTTTTGAAAATCGTCCAGCGATTTCCATTCGTATGCCCATGCAGGATTTTGGAATGAGGAAGGTTCCCCCTCGGCGAATTCAGCGACCATGAGGGTATTGCCCATCGTTTTCTCATCGGCTTCTTCAGGAGCGAGAGATTCCGCGAATTCCGAGCGCGCTTCTTGCCCCTTGCGGAATTGGGCGCCCGCGTAAAAGCCGATCCAGCCGTCGCCAGTGCAATCGATGAATAGTTTTGCGGGAAAAACCATCTGTTGGCCTGTCTTAATGTCGAGGGCGATAACGCTCTTGATGTTCTTTTCATCCTTCATTTGTACGCTGAGGGCGCGGGTTTCGAAGTAAAGATCGATATTCGGCTCGCCTGCGACGACTTTCAGGATGGCGGCGGACCAATCGTGATCGAATCCCCGGTCGGTTTTGCCGTAAAATTCTTCGATGATGCCGGTCTCCATGGGATCGAACGGCTCTTTCGAGTTGTCGCCTCCCGGCGGAACGTCGATTTCGGAAGATGCGTTGCCCCCCAAAACCGGCCGGTCTTGAATAAGCGCCACGGACGCTCCATGCCGCGCGGCGGAGATGGCGGAGGCGCTTCCCGCCAGTCCGCCGCCTACGACGACTATGTCATAGGTTTCTTTTCTGGGAGAAACATCGCCAATAGGTTCAAAATAACGGCGCCGTTGCTGCATAAGAATAGCGGGATCGTCCGAGGGCTTGAAATCCTTGGCGGCGGATAGAACCACGGCGTCGCAACGCCCCCACCAACCGGTGAGATCATGCAGCTTGATGGAGGCATTTCCCTTTTTTAAAGGAATCAGGCCGCCATCTGCCCAACGCCATTCATTACTAACCGCTTTGCCGAAAACCACACTGGATGTTTTTCCGTTGACGAGAATCTGGAACTGTCCTGGACTATGCGGCGGCAGCCAATCCTTGCAGCGCGCCCATAAACGATATTCGCCATCGGAAGGAATATTCGCCGTCGCGGCGGCGTCCTCCACTGGCGCGTCGACGCCATCGGCTAACAAATAGGGCGATCCCATTTCATCGGCGAACTGGGCGTCGATCGACCATCCGCCATACGAGTCCGAGAAGCATTCCGCCTCCAGCCAGACGATAGGTTTGGCGTCCGATTCCGCTTGAGAATGAATCGTAAAGTAAGAATAAGAGAAACATCCGCATAGGAGTGAAATTACCACGAGCCGAATTTTATTCATGGAACCCTCCTCAGCCGGCAATCGGCTATCAACGATAAAGTGGAGAGAAAGATATTACTTTTATCACAAGATAACGTAATTGTAGAGAAGAGATTGCCGATTTTTCAAATCCATTCTTTTTCCAACCGATTCGCATCGATGAATAAGAAAAAAGAAAAAGTTGACATTATCTGCTTCCATGATATTCTAAAATCAATTATTACTAACTTGGGCAAGATAGATTCATCTTGCAATATTCGGAGAATAAAATCTTAAATTATGAGCCTCTTGCAAAATTCCATTATTCCTCTCCCAAGCCTGGGGGAGGTAAGGAGGGGGTTGCCTTAAACCTAATAAAATTACCCCCCCTCTAACTCCCCCCAAACTTGGGGGGAGAATTAAAGCGTAGACTTTATCCATTTTGCAAGAGCCTCTTATTATATGAAGATAAGTATTATAAATCATTTATAATAAGGTGATTATGTAAAAAGGAGAATAACGATGAGAGATTCTATTGGTTTTATCGCCGAGAAGATGTTTTATTTGGTCATCGCCATTGGTTTCTTCTTTTTCTTGTCCATTATTGGCTATAGGCCATAAGTTAAAAACAGTGTATGTTCTTGCAAAATTGATTAAGTTCGCTTTCAAATTCTCCCCCCAAACGGGGGGAGTTGATATGGGTTTATTTTATTGGACTTAAGCCAACCCCTCCTAACCTCCCCTAAGCTTTGAAAAGAATACTCGAATAGTTTTTTGCAACAAATTCCCTCCCATTACGTACTAATTGTTAGAACGGCGTTAGCGCTGGGACGATTTATGGCCCGGCGCATTTTAATTCTTCACAAATTGGAAGCGTTTATCTTTTGTTCTTTCCATAAGGAGAATCTTAGAATGATCCGCAAGTTTCTATTTTTGTTGTTAATCGCGCTTATGGCTGCAACCGATTCATACTCGGATGTCGTCATCAATGAAATCGCCTATAATCCGACGGATATCCAATACGAAGCGGGATCGTTGCGGGAATTCATCGAACTCTACAATCCCGGTCCCAGCGCTGTGGATCTCTCCGGTTATGTTTTTTCCAATGGAATAACTTATGTTTTTCCCGCCGAGACTAAGTTATTAGCCGACTCCTACCTCGTCGTCGTCAGCTCTCCCACGCACAGCTCTTGGAAGGGGAAGAATTATCAAATTCTTGGTCCTTACGAAGGAAGACTCTCCAACTCGGGCGAACGCCTAACCCTTTCCCGGTCCGATGGGACGAGAGTCGACAGTGTTAAATATTCCGATTTTTTTCCCTGGCCGCGCACTCCCGACGGCTACGGCCTGACGTTGGAGCGCATCGCCTGGGATTTGCCTTCCGAGGATTTCCATTCCTGGCGGGCCTCATTGTTCGGCGACGGAACGCCGGGAACGATCAACTCTATCACGGGAACGCTTCCCCGGCCTGTTATTACCGCGTATGAAGTATCGCCCAGGCATCCCACATCGAAGGACGCCGTAACCGTTCGTTTCGGCTTCGACGCCGCCGATACGATCGATTCGGCTACGATCCACTGGGAAATTGCAGAGCAACGATCCACCGGCGGGGGAAATGAACCAGCCTTTTTAGCCATAGGTTACGATATTTGGAGGTATTGGACGGGGCGCCAATTGGAGCCGTCCGAGGGTTTGGAATGGACGCAGACCGATTTTGACGATTCCTCCTGGAAACAAGGACCCGGCGGCCACGGATACAGCATTGGCGATATGGTCGGCACGCGGTTGAGCGACATGAGGAGGCGATACTCGACAGTATATGTCCGTCAGGATTTCAACCTTACGGATCCAACAATTTTGGAAAGCGTTTATCTCTACGTATTTTATACCGGCGGTTATGTCTGCTATATCAATGGCGTGGAAGTCTCGCGCATGAACGCTCCAGACGTTGCGGCGTACGATTCGCTGGCTACAGGCTCCCACGACGTTAACGATCCGGCGGTTTTGGAATTGACCGATACGCAGCGATTTCTCCAGAAAGGCAAGAATGTCATTTCGTTGGTAGGTTTAAATTACAATTTAGACGCCAACAGTTTCGTCATCGCCGCTTTTCTTTTGGAAGGGAGGAAATCGTCCACCGCTGTGGAATCAACTAGTCTGCCAATGACAAAAGCCGCCGGTCTTCTCCAATCGGCCACTTATGAAGCCGTCATTCCTCCCTATCCCTCCCAGACTCTGATTCGTTTCAACGCCGAATTGCTGCTTACGAACGGCCGTTTGCTCAAACTGCCCCATGTCGCCGAACTCCGGCCTTTCGAATCCTATTTCGTCTACGACGGCGAGATCGATTCCAATCTGCCAGTATTATGGCTCTACGAGCCGGTGACTACTGCGTTGCCGGAAATCAGCCGCTCCGTCGGCGGCGCCGTCATTCTTCCTGCGGGAGATAAAGACCCTTTGGTTTTCGACGGCGCTATCGTTACCTCTTCCCGCAACGGTCAAAAGTTGAAATTCTTGAAAGGAGAAGAATTTCGCGGCGACCGCACGTTGAATATCAGTCCCGAAACGACAAATGCTTATACGACCGCTGGTCCCAGTTCTTCCTTCCGCGAATGGATGGGGCATTGGTTCTTCCGGGAAATGGGGGTTCCTTCGCCGCGGGCGGAATGGTTCCGCGTCATTAACGGCAAACAATCCAGCGGCGCGGAACAGACCCAGCAACTTTTAGTTCAGCAAGTCAATGAACGTTTTTTAGAAATGAACGGCTTCAATCCCAACGGCGACCTTTATAAACGCAACTACGTCAGCCCCAATTGGGAAAAGCATACCAATCTAGAAGGCGGCGTAACGAGTATGAATGATTTAGTGAAAAGTATGCGTCCCAGAGATCCGCTGGAATTGCGCGCCGCCATCGAAAATAACCTGGCCGTCGACGAGTTTATGGCGTATACCGTCGCTTCGGTACTTACCAGCAATTGGGACGGCTTCCATAACAACCATTGGATGTATCTTGATCCCGACGCGAAGAAATGGTGGATTTTCCCTTGGGACCTCGATAAAGTGTGGGGATACACCGATTCCAATTCCATGTTCGTGGAAATGCCGCTCAATTTTCCTCTGGACGGACGCGCCGCCCATGCGGCGAGAGAACCTGGCCCCATCACCGGCATCCTGCAAAAAGATGCGCAATTTCGTGAAGAATATATCAAGAATCTGCGCATCGAGATGAGCCGCGCATTCGCCGCCGATAAGCTCTACGCCAAGATCGGCGAAATGCGCAGTTTTTTATTGGAAGATTTGGATAAATTGGAAAAGCAGATCGGCCAAAAGCGGGATGACCGACGAAAGCAGATTACGGATTCCTGCAAAACGATCGAGACCTTCATCGATCTCCGGCGCGCCTTTCTCGACAAAGTCCTTCCCACGCCGGTCGACGATTGGCAGGTTTATTAAGGAGCCCCCTACCGAGGAAAGGCTCTCGGAGATTGCAGGAAGAAAAGACCTGCCGCCCCGCCGTTGAAACGGCGGGTTATTTTCGTTTGCCCCTTTAAAGGGGCATTTTAAAATAGCCTTTCAAAGCTGGGATGATGACTTTTTTTCTCCTTCGGATAAACATAATAAAATAAAAAAACGTTCAACGTAAAATCCGAGATGGCGTGTAGCCATTCCCTCTTTCATCGCTATAATAAAAGCGCCGATCATTGTGCGCTTTATAATCGATTTGAGTGGCTTCCACGGCTGGCGGAATATGAAATTATTCAAGGAAATACATTATATCCTTTCCCTAAAAAACGATTGCGGCGTTAACGCTTATTCTATTCTTTTTTCTTCTATCCTTCTTCTATATCCCTTTTCCAACGCTTTTTCCGACGGTCAGCGTTCACTTCCCGATCCGATGGCTTTCGATCATCTATCTATGGAGGATGGACTATCCGATTATTTAGTTAGCGCGATCGTACAAGACGATCGCGGATTTATGTGGTTTGGAACCGATTATGGACTCAATCGTTTCGACGGTTATCAATTCACGGTTTTTCGTCATGATCCCCAAAAACCAGATTCCTTATCGGACAACGGCGTAGTATGCCTATATAAAGACTCAAACGGCGTCCTATGGATAGGGACGAAAAGAGGACTTAACCGATACAATCCCTTATCCGGCGGATTCATACATTATTTTCACCATCCCAATAAGGAGACGACGCTCAGCGACAATTCGATTACGGTTATCCTTGAAGACAAAAACGGTTATTTATGGATAGGAACCGAATATGGGGGATTAAACCATTTCGACCCCCAAAGCCAATCTTTTACCCATTACGGTTCCGTTTCCTCTCTATCCAGCGCCTCGCGCGAAAATACCGTAACCAGCCTATGCTTCGATTCTTCCGGCGAACTTTGGGCGGGAATGTTGAAAAACAGGGGGGTGAGCCGTTTCGATCCGGAAACGAAAACCTTGGTCCGCGCCGAGTCTCCTCTCGGCATCGATCCCTTCCCGGACATCATCTCCCTTCTTTGCGACCGGAACGGTTTCCTATGGTTTGGAACTTGGGGTTTTGGATTATTCCGCTTCGATCCCAAAACGGGGACGTATGAGCATTATCTTTCCAATCCGGAAAATTTAATAAAAGCGGAAGGCGCCGGAGCCATTGTTACATCACTTTATGAGGACGATGCGGGACATCTATGGATTGGAACATTTCAACAAGGAATTAGAATCTATCATCCCGAAACCGGCGATTTCCAAGTCATTACAAGCAATCCCGGCGCGAAGGGGAGCCTGAGCAGCAATTCGATTAAAACAATTTACATCGACTCGGCGGGAGCGTTTTGGATTGGAACCGTCGATGCGGGACTCTGCCGTTACGATCCCAATCAACAACGGTTCGAACTGATTCAGCATAATCCTCAAAACGCCAATAGTTTAAGCGAGAATCGCGTTTATGCCCTTTGCCCCGATCCTTACGGCAAGATTTGGGTAGGAACCAACGGCGGCGGACTTGATCGATTCGATCCGGATACGCATTCATTTAAAAATTATCGTTACGATCCCAACGCATCCGATAGCCTTGGCAATGACATTGTGATTTCGATTTTATGGGATCGAAATGGATTTCTCTGGGCAGGCAACTGGAAAGGATTTCTCAACCGTTTCGATCCCCAGACGGGAAAATTTTACCGCTTTCCGGAGGATCGAGGTTGTAAAGATGGCATTCATGTAGGTTTTTTCCGCGCCTTTTGCGAGGATTATACGGGTCAGATTTGGATCGGGACGGAAGGCGACGGCGTTTGCGTTTATGATCCTAAAACGGATTCCTTTCGCAACTATGCGCCTAATCCCACTGATCCCTATAGTTTAAGCGGCGTTTTCGTACGTCGTATATTCGAAGACAGCCGTCGCAACCTTTGGATTGGCACAGACGCCGATGGATTGAATCGATACGACAGGGAACAAGATCGTTTCATTGTTTATAAAAACGATCCGCAAAATCCCGCTTCGCTTTGCAACAATCAAGTCATGTCGATAATGGAAGACCGCAATGGAGACCTATGGATCGGGACTATGGGAGGTTTAAATCGACTGCCGTCGGGCAGTATGGAGGATTTCGAGCGGTATACGACGGATGACGGCCTGCCTGACAACCGGATTAAAGGAATTCTGGAAGACGAGTTCGGACATCTCTGGATCAGCACCAATTACGGCATCTCTCGCTTCGATCCAGCTCTTGACGATTTTCGAAATTTCGACATGAACGACGGTCTTCAAGGCTTGTCCTTTACGCCATCGACTTGCTGCAAAGGAAAAGACGGTTCGCTTTATTTCGGCGGATATAATGGATTCAACCGCATTCGCCCCGGCCAAATCAAAGATAATCCCTACATTCCCCCTATCGTCATCACATCATGCAAAGTAAAAGAGGAATCCTATCCTTTAGAAAAAAAGCTGCAGGAAGATGGCCAATTGCGCTTGAGATACAATCAAAATTTCATCGCCTTCGAATTCGCCGCTTTGAACTTCACGCGCTCCAGCCAGAACCAATACGCTTACCGGATGCATGGCATCGAAGAGGACTGGATTTTTTGCGGGACGAAACGAATCGCCCGCTATACCACGCTTGCCCCCGGCGATTACGTTTTCCAGGTTAAAGGCTCCAATAACGACGGCGTTTGGAACAATGACGGCGTTTCGATTCCCATTCGCATATCTCCCCCCTTTTGGGCTACTATGGTTTTCCGGGGATGGGTGCTCGCCGCGATTTTACTCTCGCTGGCCTTTTGGCATAATCTGCGCATTCTTTCCGTGGAAAAGCAACGGCGGGAATTGCAGACGGAAGTGGAAAAACGCACCGCCCAACTCCTCCAGCAAAGTTTGGAATTGGAAAAAGCCAACGAAGAACTCGAACGCCTTTCCTTCCTGGACGGATTGACGGGCATTGCCAACCGTCGGCGCTTCGAAGAGCATTACGAAAGGGAGTGGAGACGTTCTATGCGGGAATATATTCCCATTTCCTTAATAATGGCCGACATCGATTTCTTTAAGGAATACAACGACGCTTTCGGACACCAGGCCGGGGACGATTGCTTAAGGAAAATTGCAGGCGCGATTCAACGCATCGTGAAGCGTCCCGGCGATCTGGCCGCCCGTTATGGCGGCGAGGAATTTATCATCGTTCTCGTGAACACCGACGCCCAAAGCGCCGGATTCGTCGCCGAAGCCATGCGGCGCGAAGCGGAAACTCTTCGCATCGAACAAAAGTATACTGAGACGGGAAGTTTCCTGACCATTAGCCTGGGTGCGGCTTCCGTAATTCCCGGCGTCGATTCCTCTCCCGCCGATCTTATCGAGGAAGCGGACCGAGCGCTGTACCAAGCCAAGAAAGAAGGACGGAACCGCATCATTGTTTCGGATTTGATCCAGCGAAAATAAAACAAACGAGCCTCTTGCAAAACTATATTATTCCTCCCCCAAGCTTGGAGGAGGTTAGGAGGGGGTTGAGATAACTCTAATAAAATCAACCCCCCTCTAACTCCCCCCAAATTTGGGGGGAGAATTGAAAAGAAAATTATACTATTTTTGCAAGAACCTCAATCGAAAATAATTCCAAT
>JBFMBP010000004.1 GCA_040755155.1 Candidatus Omnitrophota bacterium
ACCGTCATTTTCCCTATATTTGGCGTATAAATCGCTGATTTTGCCCTATATAAGGCTTATTTTAGCCTAGAAATGCCTTATTTCATAGACCATTTCATAATATTATAATGTATATAAGGGTTGGATGGGTTGAATCAAGCGTTGTTATCGTGTCGTTTCAAGCAGTAATCGCCATGTTATTATACTTATATATAAAAAGTTATGTTCGATATGTTAATATCTTACTTTAATACGAGTTTTCCACTAAAAACGTCTTTTTTTGAGTAAAAAATGAGTAAAAAATAGGTAATAAATTATGCACTATTTGTCAATAAATGGGAGTTTTTTGTGAACGCAATCTCAATTCTTGACGCCTTTATTAATTTTCCTTGACTTATTCCAGGCTCTTGCCCTAATAAATTACTATCGCTTTAAAAGTTGTCCTTTATGAAAAGATGGATTGTCGCTACTCATGTTGCGGAGGAGCGGCGATTATGATAATTTACACAAATCAACATGCAAAAATTAGGAGGATATTAATTTCAAAGGGGCTGGCTCATGAATAATCCTTTAGCCATCATCACTCCCGAAAATGCGCAATTGCGGCCAAATTTTCAACCAATCAGGGTTATTGGGATTGATTTGGGAACCACCAATTCCACCGTGGCGGAAATACATTGGCATCCAACCGACAACTCCATTCAACCCCATTGTTTGGAAATTGAACAAGAAACGACAGCAGGTCCATACACTCATATTCTCATCCCATCCGCCGTAACCGTTTATAATGGGCAAGTTTGGGTGGGAGAAGGCGCGAAACGTCTTTACGCCCGTTCGGCGGAAATTGGCTTGGAAGTAGGGAAAAACCTTTTTCTGGAATGCAAAAACGATATTGGCGCTCAACGCACCTATCAAAAAGCGCCGGAGGGATTCCGTTCCGCTGCGGAAATTGGCGGCAAAGTCCTGGAATTTTTGCGGAATTCCGCCATGAAAGAGAATCAAACTCCAGTATCGCGTTTTGTAGTAACCGTCCCCGCCTCGTTTCAGGCTGCCCAACGATTGGATACCGTAAAAGCGGCCAAACTGGCGGGCATCTCCCTAGGCAGCGGAGATTTGTTGGATGAACCCATCGCCGCTTTCCTCGATTACCTGGTCTCCCATTCCGATCGTATCTTGGAGAGACTAGATTCGCCGACGAATTTGCTCGTTTTCGATTTCGGCGGCGGTACCTGCGATGTGGCGATCTTTCATATAGTTCCCAACCTAACCCAGAATCATTTCCAAATTTCACCGCTGGCCGTATCAAGATACCTGCGGCTTGGCGGCGGCGATATCGACCGGGCTATTCTCTATGAAGTCCTCCTGCCCCAACTATTGGAACAAAACAAACTCGCATCGTCGGATATCAGTTACGAAGATAAAAAAAATGTAATCGAACCGGCTTTTTTAGGCGTAGCGGAAGTTCTAAAGATCGGTCTCTGCAATGAGATTCACCGGCTCAAACAGTTCGATCAGAATGCAAAAGCCGATAAAAAACAGATTATCAAAAAACTGCCTGGGCGTTATGCCTGCATTCTGCGTGGGAAGTCTCTGGAACTGCTTTCTCCCGCTTTATCCGCCGAACAGTTCGAGACTATCCTGGAACCTTTCCTGGATCGGGATTTTTTATACGCCCGCGAAACGGAATACCGCATGACTTGTTCGATTTTCGCTTCCATTCAGAATGCCCTGGATCGTAGCCGACTGGAAGCGAAATCGCTTCCTTTCTGCTTATTGGTGGGGGGCAGCAGTCTAATACCGCAGGTAGTAGACGAAATTCAAAAATTCTTTCCCCAGGCAGAGATATTGTCCTACGACAACCCGGAAGATATCCAAACCGCCGTAGCTCGCGGCGCCGCCTGTCAAGCCTTGGCATTAGCCCTATATGGTCAAAGCATCTTTCAAATGGTTACCCATAACCGGATTTCCATTCGCACTAAAAGCGGCGCCTATGATTTGATCCCCCAGGGAGTTCCGCTTCCATTCCCCCAAAATGAAGCATGGATGCAATGCCGGGATTTAATCGTACCCGAAACGTCATTAATCAATCCCGTCAACATATTGATAGAATTATTGGCTGGCGATAAAGAGGAGGAATGGCCTTTATTCACCGAAGTCTGGGAGGCGCCGGCGCCGGTCAACCGTGGGGATAAACTCGTCTTGAAATACCGTATGGATGAAAATCAGGTGCTGGAATTCGAGTTATCGCTGACGGATAATGAGGAAGAGACGCCTTTTTCTGGACGAATTGAAAACCCCCTCACCAATGTGGTTAATCCCAATGCCATCGCTTTAAAAATTCAACGCATCGAAGAAGAATTGCGAACGGGAAAAATACCCCAATCCCAAATACCCGAAACCGTTGTGGAAATCGCTAGAGATTATGCCGAACTAAATCAACGTGAAAAAGCCATTTCTTACTTGGAACGGGCATGGCGCATGAAAAAACAACCCGATTCCTACATTCTGAACCTTTTGGGAATCTACCACGGAGAATTGGGAAATTACGAAAAAGAAGAGAAATTCTACCGGGAAAGCGCCCACCTTTCGCCAATGAGCGGAGCCATGTTCAACCTAGCGTTGAGCCAAAAGAATCGCTCGCGCTTCCGTGAGGCCGCTATATCCATCGACGATTATCTCATGTATCGATCGAACGGCCCTGGCTGGACTTTGAAAGCGATGATCGCCGAGAAATTGGGGAATGAATCCTTGCGGACGGAATCCTTGGAAGCGGCTTTTAACGACTATGCCAATCCCAAATATCTGGATGAATGGGAACTCGGCTGGTATATGACGGCTTGCCAAATGTCGGGAGAAAAGGGAAAACTGGAAGCCGCTCGAAAAGAACAAAAAAAGCGGCAAAACGTCCAAGGCGCGAAGACAAGTCCCGGCGGCATTCCTCCCGAAATCATGGGAAGCGTGGCAAAAACATGAGCTGGCTGCTTACATACAACGAACTGACTCCCGACCAGCAGCGGGCCTTCGCTCTCGGCCCGGATGAACCGCGCGCCGTCATTGGAGGCCCCGGCTCTGGAAAGACGCAAATCCTGCTGCACCGCGCCCAATATTTAAGCCATCGATTCCATATCCAACCCAACCGCTTCCGCATCTTTGTATATACCAATGTCCTGAAAGATTATATTCAATCGGCGTTTTCCTTACTGGGATTGCCGGAAGAAAACATCCTCACCATAGACCATTGGCGCCGCTTATTCTTTGAAGAACATATCGGTCGAAAACTCCCTTGGGATTATGAAAATAAACAACCCGATTTTGACGCCATTCGCGAGGCGGTTTACAACAAAGTTTGTAGCGGATCGATCTCTTTGCCTTTATACGACTTTGTTTTGGTGGATGAAGGGCAAGATTTGGAAATAGAAACGTTCCAACTTCTGAAGAAAATCAGCGCACATATAACCGTCTGCATGGACAGCAAACAACAAATCTACGAAAGAGGCTCCAACGAAGCGGAAATCCTTCATATTCTGGGAATCAAGAAACGCAACGTCAACTTGATAGACGCTTTTCGCGTATGCCCCTTTCTTGTCGAAGTCGCCGCCCAATTGATTTCCGATCCCTCCGAGCGCGAAGCTTTCAAGAATCAAACCCGGCAGCCGCAGACGGAAAAACAACCGCCATTGCTTTACCTTGCCAAGAATTTTGAAGATGAGACGCGAATGCTCTACGAGATGGTGCGGGAAAGGTTAATGAAGAACGAAAAAATCGCCATTCTGTTTCCCCAAAACCGGCAGGTTTTTGGATACGCCAATAGTTTAACGGAGGCGGGCATCGAGGTGGAAGTTCCCAATAAACGCGGCGGCGTCAAGCGATTTCCTGCGCATGATTTTTCATCGGATCGTCCCAAATTAATGGCCTATCCCAGCGTAAAAGGATTAACCTTCGATTCCGTCTTTATGCCTCGTTTGACGCCGAACTCGTTTCAGCGGGTAAGCCAGGAACGCATCCAGCGACTGCTCTTTGTGGCTTTAACCAGAGCCGTGAAATGGGCGTATTTGAGCACGGATGAAGCCAAACCCTTGCCGACCATCGCCAATCGATTGCTCCCGCTGCAAGACCAAGGATGCTTTACGGTTCGCAATAGCCAAAACGCATCCTTCGCTTTTCCCCCAAAAATAGACGTATCGGCAACGTCGACAAACGACGATTTGGATTTCCTATAAAATTATGAGAATAATATTATCACGCCTCTATGAATCTCCATCAACTGGATTTTAAGATCGGTTGCCGTTTAATCATTAAAAAAAAATGGATTTGGGAGATAATCGAGTGCCTCGAATATTCGATAACATTCAAAAACAGTTGCTCCCCGCTCTCCGTGAAACCTTAGAGGTTTCTTTCCGTTCGGATTTTTGCGTTGGGTATTTCAATCTTCGGGGATGGAAGCAACTGGATTCCTATTTCGAACAGTGGGGCGGCGGCGATGGCAACTGCTGCCGCTTGCTTGTGGGAATGCACCGATCGCCGGAAGAAGAACTCCGGCAGGCCATGAATCTATCTAAAACGGAAGAAGGGATTGATAACCAAACCGCCATGCGGTTGAAAAAAAAACTGGCGGAAGAGTTTCATAATCAACTGACGATTGGAATCCCGACAAACGAGGATGAAACCGGACTTCGTCGATTGGCTAAACAAATCCGGCTAAAGAAGGTCGTTGTAAAACTTTTCCTGAGCTACCCTTTGCACGCAAAACTTTATCTGCTTTTTCGCCATGACAATATCAATCCCATCGTTGGCTACTTGGGAAGCAGCAATCTCACTTTTGCCGGACTTTCCAAACAAGGCGAGCTTAATGTCGATGTTCTCGATCACGACGCTTGCCTGAAACTCTCAGACTGGTTTGAACAACGCTGGAATGACACATGGTGCGTAGATATCTCGGATGAATTGGTGGAAATAATTGAGAATAGTTGGGCGCGGGAAGAACGAATTCCCCCCTAT
Organism: Candidatus Omnitrophota bacterium; assembly: GCA_040755155.1. Classification (NCBI taxonomy): domain Bacteria; kingdom Pseudomonadati; phylum Candidatus Omnitrophota; species Candidatus Omnitrophota bacterium. Next base: position 4,978 of record JBFMBP010000004.1, read on the forward strand.
CGCATCTACATCAAAATGGCTTATCACCTGTCCCAGGAAGCGCGGGCGGGACTAAGTGAATTTAAAATTCCGCGAGATTTTGGCAATAAACTTTTTGAATTTCAGGTTGCGGCAGTTAAAATCGCCGCTCATCACCTGAATAAACGTGGCGGCGTCTTAATTGGCGATGTTGTTGGATTGGGAAAAACTCTCATGGCGACGGCCTTAGCCCGCATTTTCGAAGACGACCATTTCCTGGAAACATTGATAATCTGTCCTAAAAACCTCGTTCCTCTATGGGAAGACTACAGGGAACAGTATCGGATGAGAGCAAAAGTTCTATCCATAACGATGGTCAAGAAAGTACTTCCCAATCTTCGACGCTATCGCTTGGTTATCATTGATGAAAGCCATAATCTAAGAAACCGGGAAGGAGAGCGCTACAAGGCGATTCACGAATACGTACAAGAGAATGAAAGCAAGTGCATCTTGCTTTCGGCTACTCCATACAATAAGACCTACCTCGATCTCTCCAACCAACTTCGTCTGTTTATCCAAGAAGAACAAAATCTTGGCGTAAGACCCGAAACGTTATTGCGGGAATTAGGCGAGATTGAATTCACACGCCGCCATCAGTGTTCCCCGCATACGCTCGCGGCGTTCGAAAAAAGCGTATCTACCGATGATTGGCGGGAACTCATGCGGCTTTTCATGGTGCGGCGCACTCGCAGTTTTATTCAAGACAATTATGCCGAAACCGATCCCGCAAACGGCAGAAAATACCTGACCTTTTCCGATGGAACGAGGTCTTACTTTCCCGCCCGTTTGCCCAAAACCGTTAAATTCAAAATCGACGACAACGATCCTTCCGACCAATACGCTCGGCTCTACGCGCCGAACGTAGTAGATGCGATCAATGGCTTAAATCTTCCCCGTTACGGATTGGGGAACTACATCGCGCCGACGCCTCATCAGCCGCCCACTCCAAACGAAGACAAAATTCTGGCGGATTTATCCCGCGCGGGCAAACGTCTTATGGGATTTTGCCGCACTAACCTCTTCAAACGTTTGGAAAGCAGCGGCCATGCGTTCATTCTTTCCGTTCAGCGGCATATTCTCCGAAATTACATCTATCTCCATGCGATCGAACAGAACAAGCTTCTGCCGATTGGAACGCAAAATGTTGGTCTTTTGGATAGCCGCGTTCAGGATGCCGATAAAGAAATGTTCGATATCGAAAGTATTTGGGTTGAGGACGAAGATGATAATTCAACCTCGGATTTAGCAAACATTCTTGATCCCTATCGCGCAGACTATTATCAACAACGCGCCGCCGAGATATACGCGGAGTATGAACAGCGATACAAACGACGATTCAAATGGCTTCGGGCGGATTTATTCGTTCCTGAGTTGGCTGGCGATCTTCTCCAAGACGCCGGGGCGTTGCTTGGTCTTTTGAAAAAATGCGGCGCTTGGGAACCGGCTCAGGACGCCAAATTGTCGGCTTTGGCCCAATTGCTTTCCCATAAACATCCCAACGAAAAGGTTCTGGTTTTCAGTCAATTCGCCGACACGGCGCTTTATCTGGATGAACAGTTAAAAACAGCCGGGATTCAAAAATCGGAGGCGGTTATCGGCGGCGCCCCGAACGTTACGGAATTGGCTTGGAGGTTTAGCCCGGAAAGCAACGATAAACGGCGGCAGTGGAAGCCGGAAGAAGAATTGCGGATTCTTTTCACCACCGATGTCCTCAGCGAAGGCCAGAACTTGCAGGATTGCGCCATTGTGGTGAACTACGATCTTCCTTGGGCTATTATCCGGCTGATACAGCGGGCTGGCCGCGTGGATCGCATCGGTCAAAAAGCGGAAAACATTCTTTGCTATTCGTTTCTGCCCGCCGAGGGAGTCGAGCGGATCATTCGCCTTCGCTCCCGCGTCCGGCAACGGCTCCATGAGAACGCCGAGGTTATCGGCGCAGACGAAGCCTTTTTTGAGAATGATCTCAATGATGAAGCCATTTTGAATCTATACCACGAAAAGGCGGGAATTCTGGATGGAGACGACGACGCCGAGGTGGATTTAGCCTCCTATGCCTATCAAATCTGGAAAAACGCCATTACCGCCGATCCCGCGTTGCAGAAGATTATTCCCGATTTGCCTCCGGTGGTTTATTCCACGAAGCCGCATCAACCGAAGGAACGGGAACCCGAAGGAGCGTTGGTTTACATCCGCACGGCGGAGGGAAACGATTCTTTGGCCTGGGTGAACGAAAACGGTAAGAGCGTTACGGAATCTCAATTCGCTATTCTCAAGGCGGCGGAATGTATGCCGGATACCCCGGCATTGCCCCGCAAGGACAATCACCACGAACTGGTAAAGAAGGGAGTAGAGTTCCTGATCGAAGAAGAAAAATCCGTGGGCGGACAATTAGGGCGGCCTTCGGGCGCTCGCTTCCGCGCCTACGAACGGCTGAAGCGCTATGCGGAAGACGTTAAAGGAACGCTTTTCGACAATGAAGAATTGCATAAAGCCATTGAAGATATTTACCGCTATCCATTGAAACAATCGGCTACGGATGCGCTGAACAGGCAATTGCGCAGCGGCGTTTCGGATGATACCTTGACCCAATTGGTAATCGCTCTCCGTGAGGAAGACAAACTGTGTTTGATTCATGAGGAAGAAGAAACTCATGAACCCCGGATTATCTGTTCGCTGGGATTGCAAGCAAAATAAGGAGGTGGAGATTGTATCTCATTTATATGGATGAGTCCGGCCAGACAGGGAATAATCTGAATGACCCGGCGCAACCGATTTTCATTTTAGCGGCGCTTATTGTACCAGAAACAGTATGGTTGGCTTTGGAAAAGGATCTAGTAGCGGTTATTGATAAGTATTTCCCCGCTCCTCGTCCTATGAATTTTGAGATTCATGCAAAGTCTATCTATCATGGCGAGAGTTATTTTCGCCAATATCCTATGAGTCATCGGCTTTCCTTTAGAGACGAATGGTTGAGTATTTCGCAACGCCATAACCTTAAACTAATCTATCGTTCTATCGTCAAGAAACGATATCGCAATTGGATTCGCTCAACCTTTGGTTCCGGCGTTTCCATAAATCCTCACGTAGCAGCGTTCCCCTTAGTGGCGCATGTGGTTAATGATTACTTGGCGTCTCTCCAGGATTCGCCTTTGGGTATTTTTATTGTCGACGAGAACCGTGAAATCATTTCAGATGTTGAAAAGGCTATTTATTTGTTACGGGGTGCAGAGGGAAATCTGAAACTGGATCGAATTATCGAAAAGGGATTCTTTATCGATTCCTCAAAAAGTTTCCTTCTTCAGTTATGCGATCTATGCGCCTACAGCGCAAAAAAGAAAGAGGAAAGAAAAGAAGGTTTACCGATTAAACCGATCGATGAAGGCGGGATTCAAATGATTGAACCTTTAATTCAGCGCGGAGATGAAGCCCTGCAAGACACGTTGGAATGGCTTATCGAACAACAAAAAGAAAAAGCGGCCAGGGAATAAATCCGGGTCGGTTTGAGACCGGCCGCACTGGTCGCTTACTATAGGATATATGGATGACAATCCGTTGTCAAGAATATATTTTGAAAGGGTAAAGCAAAGTGCCCCCCGACCGTAAAGCGTTAATTGATCGATTGAAAAAATTCGATTTTACCGGTTTGTTTACCCAGGAACTGGGGTGGGATTGGAATTCTTCCGTTTCTCTTCGCGTCAATGTTGGCGAACAAGTTTTTGATATCCGATCCATTGCGCAAAAACGTGGGATTCAGGTTTTTGAATGTCGGCTTGGGAGAATTCCCGATTACGCCACTCGGCGCTTGATCGATAAAGAAATTACGAAATCCGCTTACGAGCATCTGATTATTTTCACGGATTCCGCCAAGACGGTTCAAATCTGGCAGTGGGTTTCCAAGGAACCGGGAAAGCCCAAAGCCTGCCGCGAGTATACGTTTACTAAGAATCAAAGCGGGGAAGCGCTCATTCAACGCTTGAACCATATTGCCTTTGCCTTGAGCGACGAAGAAGGGCTAACGCTTATCGGCGCTACGATCAAGTTAAAGGACGCCTTCGATAAAGAGCGCATCACCAAGCGTTTTTACGAGCGTTTCCAGAAAGAATTGCAAACTTTTAAGGAGTTTTTGCAGGGCATTCCTCAGGATGATATGGAAAACTGGTATGCTTCCGTTATGATGAGCCGCTTGATGTTCATCTATTTCATTCAAAAAAAAGAATTTTTGAACAACGATCTCCATTATCTGCGCAACCAATTGGAATGCAGCCGCCAACGCGGAAAAGACCGGTTCTACAAGGATTTTCTATGCCCGTTGTTTTTTGAAGGCTTTGCCAAACCGGAACGGGAACGCTCCCAAGCCGCCAAGCAATTGTTGGGAAAAATACCCTATCTGAACGGCGGGCTTTTCTTACGGCATCAAATCGAGGAACTGTATGGCGAAGCCATAACCATCCAGGACGCCGCCTTCGAGAAACTTTTTGCCTTCTTCGATCAATACCAATGGCATTTGGACGAACGCCCCAATCGCGCCGACAACGAAATCAATCCGGACGTTCTGGGTTATATCTTTGAAAAGTATATCAATCAGAAACAGATGGGGGCGTATTACACCAAAGAGGATATAACCGAGTACATTAGCAAAAATACCATCATCCCCCGTCTGTTCGACGAAGCGCGGCGAAATTGCAAAATCGCGTTTGAGGGGGAAAAATCCGTTTGGGAATTATTGCAGGCCGATCCCGACCGCTACATCTATGAAGCGGTTCGTTTGGGCGTGATCGACAGCCAGGGGCAAGTAATCCCGGAGACGGCCTTGCCGGAATTCGTGCAAAAGGGGATGCGCGATCCCAAGGAACGCATGTTCGATCGGCGCTATAACCTGGGCGACGCCTATCTTCGCGGCGAGAAGGGCGAGAAACTCACTCTTCCTACGGAAACTTGGCGCGAATACGTCTGCCGCCGCCAGCGATGCTTGGAACTGCGCGATAAACTGGCTCAGGGCGAAGCGCAAGATATCAACGCCCTTGTAACCTATAACCTCAATATCCGCCAGTTCGCCCAAGACGCCATCGAAAATTGCGAAGGACCGGAATTGTTGCGGGCGTTTTGGCGCGCCATTCGAGACATCTCGGTTCTCGATCCCACCTGCGGCTCCGGCGCCTTCCTCTTCGCCGCGCTCAACATCCTGGAAGACTTGTACGAAGCCTGCCTGGACCGGATGCAGGCGTTCCTCGACGAACTGGAACGTTTGGGCGAAAAACATCGCCCGGAAAAATACAAGGATTTTCGCGAAATCCTGGCGCTGATCGAAAAACATCCCAACCGCAAATACTTCGTTTTCAAATCGATCATCCTCAACAATCTCTACGGCGTGGACATCATGGACGAGGCGGTGGAAATCTGCAAACTCCGCCTTTTCCTGAAACTGGTCGCTCAGGTGGAAAAAGTGAATGAGATCGAACCGCTGCCCGATATCGACTTCAACATCCAGGCGGGCAATACCCTGGTAGGATTCACGACGCTAAAAGAAGTGAAAAATTCGCTGGCCGATTCCATGCTCAATGATGAAATCATGCAAAGCATCGCGGATCAGGCGGACGAAATCGACCGTCTTTTCGTTCACTTCAAAGAACAACAAACCTCCCTGGGCGGGGAAATAACGCCAGCGGATAAACAAGAACTCCGCCGCCGCTTGAAGCAACTCGAAGATGAACTCAACCGCTACCTCGCGGGCGAATACGGAATTCAAACTAACGATGAAAAAGGTTACGAAAAATGGCTGGCTTCCCATAAACCCTTCCACTGGCTCATCGAATTTTACGGCATTATGAAAAAGGGCGGTTTCGATGTGATTATTGGGAATCCGCCGTATGTGGAATTATCACCACGTAAAGTCGAATATAATTTTAAAGAAAAGCAATATGAAACACTTTCTTCTAAAAATCTTTATTCTCTTGTTTACGAACATTCTCTTAATCTTATAAAAAGGAATTCATATGTCGGTTTTATTGTCCAACTTACTGCTATTTCATCAGAAAAAATGGCTCCCTTGCAAGATATGTTATTAAATCGTGGGGGATTGTTAGCATTGGCATTTCCTCGTAGGCCAGAATCAATCTTTGATGGCGTTGAAATGCCAGTTTCGATATTGATTTCATGTCCTTGGAATTCAGGTCTATATACCACTAGGATTAACAGATTTTATACAGAAGAAAGATCAGTTGCTTTAACTTCCCTAAACCTTCATACACACAATATCAGAATAAACAAACATCGAATTGCAAAGTTTGGAAATATGATAGATGTATCAGTTTATGGAAAAATTGCGAAAAATCAAATTATCATTTCTGATAATATAGGTGCCGAATATTCTAAATGGTTTCTTTATTACCAAGAGGCTTTTAGATATTGGGCAAAGGCATGTAAAGGGCATCCGTTTTTTCGTCGCAATGGAAAAGATATGCAACCCCCACATGGTCGTATTATAAAATTTACTAGTTATGAGTCTTGTTCGTTTACTACATGCCTAATTAATTCATCATTATTCTATTGGTATTATAGTGCTTTTTCTGATTGTGAACACTTGAATGATTCGCTTTTAAAAGAATTTAAAGTTCCTGACAACTGCTGGAAATTTAAATGGATAAATTTAGAAAAAGAACTATCATTAAGTCTTAGTAATAATGCTGTCAGGAAAAATATAAAAACAAAACAAGGACATAAAATTGAATATGATGAAATAAACGGCTCTAAATCGAAATCAACTATAGATAATATCGACCGAGTTCTCGCCCAGCATTACGGCTTCACCGACGAGGAACTCGATTTTATCATCAACTACGACATCAAATACCGCATGGGGCGGGAGGGGGGAGAAGAAGCGGAATGACGGCTATTGTTCGTTCTATATCCGATATTCCGATTCGTTTAACCGACGAACGATGGGCGCATATCGCGGAAGAACATGGCGAAATGGCGGGATTGCGCGCCGAAATCTTGGAAACCGTTGCGAATCCGCAACGGATTTTTCTGGGAAATGACGGCGAACGGTTGGCGGCGCGGGAATATTCCCCTGGAAAATATCTTGTAGCCGTCTACCGTGAAGAGAAAGAAGACGGTTTTATGATTACGGCATTTATGACGCGCAGAATCCAATCGTTGGAAAGGAGGCGGCAACTATGGCCATAGCGGACATTCAAACGTTTATCAACTTAATCCCTTCCATTCAACAAATTCCCGAAAAGGCATTATGGGTGTCCTACGATCAGGAAGCGGATGCGTTGTACGTCAATTTCAAAAAGCCTTGCGCCGCGACCGACAGCGAAATCACCGACGAGGATGTAATAGTCCGCTACGAAGGGGATTCCGTCATCGGATTAACCGTACTCCACGCCAGTAAACGCGCGGGATAATGGCTAGGATTCCTCATCAACGGCGGCATTGAACCGCAGTACGGCGAGAAAGTGGAACTATCTGCTGGAATAAGATGTGCGGCGCTTTCGGATATGGTAGACGGAGCAACCTTTTCATCTCCGGAAATGGCGCTCCACATTGAAAAAGCATTTGGCGTTTCGATGGAGATGCCCTTAAGGATGCAGGCATGGCATAGCGTATGCGCCATGCGCCGCCGCGCTGATGAAATTGACGTAAAGCGGTATCAACCAGCCTAAAATAGGAAGATAGGATTGAAAAAGAGGATCGATCGATTCTCTACCGTCAAAGAAAAAATCTGTTGGACGAAATCCGATTGACATGACAACCTTTATCAATAATCCACGTATGGAAAGAATATTGCGGTAACTCTCGTGGTCGAACGATTCCTATTATCCCCCGATTCCCCTAATTACCCCGCCGTTCTAAAAAGCGAATTATATTGGAAGCCCCCAAAAGAATTAATTGCCATCGGAAACGCCAATCTTCTCCCTTTCCGAAAACTTGGATTTTTTTGTTCCAGCCAATGCCCTGGAAACGCGATAGTGCGAACCTATGACCTAGTAAAAGGCTTTTCCCATGACGGTCTCGTCATCATCGGCGGATTTCATTCTCCCATCGAAGCGGAATGCTTGCGGCTGTTATTGCGCGGAAAGAGTGGAGCGATTATTTGCCCAGCCCGCAGCATCGAAACCATGCGTATTCCTTCCGCTTGGAAATCCGCGTTGGAAGCAAACCGCTTGCTGATTCTTTCCCCCTTTCCGTCCAATCAACCGCGCATGACCCGCGAACTGGCCGAATACCGGAACGAGTTTGTAGCCGCGTTAGCCGATGCGATCTTTATCGCTCACGCCGCTCCCGCAAGCCAAACGGAAGCCTTCGCCCACAAAATCGCCGCCTGGGAAAAACCGCTATATACCATCGACGTTCCCGCCAATCGAGGTCTAATCGAACTGGGCGCAAGGCCAGGGGAGAAAATTCAAGAGGTGACGTAAGTCTCTCGCCAACTCTCGACCGGCTTGGCAGGCTTCTCTCTGCGTTGAATAAAAAACCATCTTCACTCACACCCGCTACCGTATGGAACCAGTCGGGGGTCCCAAGCCGGGGGCTTTGGGGGGGCCGGGTGGCATCTCCCACATCCCGGCCTGTACCGATCTTCTATTGCCCCGTCGCATTACCTGTTGCGCCGCACCCAACGCGCCCCTCTTCGCTATTATGAGTTCGTTTCCATTGATCGCGGGGATCGTTTCCTATGTTCGCGTCTCTTTCCTTTCATCATGCGGGCCGCCTTGCGGTTCGCTGCACGGGGCGTCATGGAATTCTCTATAAGGTACGCTGGAAGGAACGGCGCAAGGATTGTTTAGAAGAGACGCAAATCCCCGTCCGTGCGTTCGCTCTTTGCTTTCGGCGTTCGTTGCGCCTGGGGGCGCAAGCCGCCGCCAGGGCTGTTGCCGTTGCGGATTCGTTATTCTAAGTTCGCCATCTCCCCCTCTAAATCCCGCTTCGCCTTCGCAATTTCATATCGCATGGCATCCAGCGCCGCGACTGCCGCATTCAGTTCAGCATTCACAGCTAAATCCCCCTTCGCTTTCGCAATTTCCTTTCGCATCGCAATTTCATATTGCATTGCATCCAGCGCCGCGACTGCCGCATCCAGCGGCGGCACTATCGCATTAAGTATTCTTCGCTCAACCGAATTCATCTCAGCCAGCGTCTCATTTATCTCATACAGCGTCGCCCTCATTGCTGTATTTACCTCCGCATTTACCTTCGCATCTAACGCTTCCGCCACCGCCGCCGCCGCGCTCCAAGTCGGATGCGTTTTTCGCACTCTCTCCGTCTCTGCCGCCGTTACTACCGTAGCTGCCTCAAGTAGTCTTTGCACCCTCGCCCACTTTTCTACCGCTGCAACTAATCTAGGCGCCCACGTTTCTACCGCAACTAAACTATGCGCCGCCTCTATCACCTTTCTATACGCAGGATCGAATATTCTCATAATAGTATCTTCCCCGCCGCCCCGTGGGGCGGATCGCCTTATTACGCCTCGGCGAGCTTCGCTTTTTTCGCTTCTCCCGCCTTGCGGATGTCCATCATGCTTGCAATTTTTTCGCCCAAGTAACTCAACGCCGCCTACATTGGATTCACGTCCAGGCGGGCATAAATCTGAGTTGTGGTTATGTTTAACTATGCCCCAAAACTATCCCATTCAATGGAAGCGAACAAACAACCCCAGCTAACCAACTCCCGCATGTTCGCCATAAATCGTGAATCTGAATCACAATGGTTTTGGTGGATTCATCGGTCTAAATGATCCGGCTTGTCATATTGAAATTTTATCCCAATCGATGTAGATTATAATTTCATCGGTACGGTAAAATATAGAGTATGATTATCTAAATCTTCCAAGTCTTCAGAAACCAATCCCAAAATCGGGAATCCCAAACGATTGTGTACGTAATAATGTACAATACATTTTCATCCTATTTTATTTTATTGATTTATAATGACTTATTCATATGCAAATTCAGCCTTCCAAGCTGAGGGTTGCGGGTTCGAGACCCGTCTCCCGCTTAACTAAGCAACTTGAAAACATTAGACTTACGTAATTTCTACTCTTCCCGATTCTCCCCTCTGTACCGCAAATTGTACCG
>JBFMBP010000005.1 GCA_040755155.1 Candidatus Omnitrophota bacterium
CGATAGTGAGCGGATGCAGTTTGGCGCCCAGGCGATGGGTTTGCTGTTTCCATTCCTCCTCGGTGAATTCTTCGGCGAAGTGCGGCTCCCAAAAGGCGATATGGCAGACGCGGCCAATGCCGAAGACTACCGCGAGACCAGCGCCGTCCTGACGCAAGTTGGCGATGCGGTCGAGGTAAGTGGGCAGCAATTTTTTTGTGGCGAAATGGCGCTGTTTTTTAGGAACGCTCAACGTTCCTAACGGTCCGTAAAAGGCGTTCTCCATAGCGTCCTGGAAAGAGCCAGGCGCGTTGGGCGGCGTGGTGTTGCCTTGAGCATCGGCCCATTCGTCCATATTGAAGCCGTAGACATGATCGCATTTGATCTTCCATTCCTTCAGAAAATAGACCGCCCATTTATACATGCCCATCGGGCCGACGGGCAGAATGATCGCCAGTTTCTTGCCCTGCTCTTTGTAAGTCCGAATCGTTTGGGCGATTTCAAAGCCCATCTTGGCGTCGAATTCTCCCATCGCCTCGCATTGAACCGGCTCGAAGCCCTTGTTCCACCAAGGCTGCCGTTTCAGAATATCCTCCGGGGGAAGGGAGCAGCACTTGTCGATCTTTTCCAGGTTCCATCCTTTAGGGTAAAACGATTCCAACAGCGAGCCTTTCAACGTCGTCAACATGGTAATATCCGCCATTTTTTTCCGCCTCCTTTGGGTTTTCCTCATCCTACCACAAGAACGATTCATAAATAAAGCAACCTGGGCGCGAATTTCCTTTCTTCCCGCCTCTGGCCGAAATGGCTTTTTTTTGGCAGAATGAAAATTCATGGAGGCGGTTATGCGTGAAATGAGGCGAAAACCATGATCGATCCCCAATTGCGAAATAAAATCGTTTTGATTACAGGAGCCAACCACGGCATCGGCGCGGCGGCGGCGAAAGCTTTTGCCGCCCAAGAAGCGAAAATATTCATCACGTATTTCCGCGAGAAATGCCCTTATTCGGAAGCGGAATTGAAGCAAACGCGAGAAACGGGAATCGTAGGCGAAAAATATTTCCGTTCGCAGCAACAACAATCCGCCGATGGGATTCTAAGTGAAATCGCATCAATGGGAGGAATCGCCGCCGCGCATGAAGCCGATCTCGGCGATTCCGAAAACATTCCCATACTGTTCGATCATTGCGAAAACAAATTAGGACCAGTGGATATTCTAGTAAACAATCACACTTACGATGTTCTCGACACCTTCGATCCCGCGCGAGCCAGCGCGGACAATAAATGGTTTGGAGAATATAAGGTTCAGTTAACCAACGCCGCTAATATCGACATCACTTTCGCCGTCAACGCCCGCGCCTATGCGCTGATGATGGCGGAGTATTTGAAACGCTATCTGGCGAGAAAAGCCCAAACGGGCAGGATCATTAATATCAGCACCGACGCCGCGCATTGTCACGAGGCTAATATCAGTTACGCCGCCAGCAAGCACGCTATCGAATCGTACAGCCGCTCCGCCGCCGTGGAGATAGGGCCGTATGGAATCACTGTAAACATCGTTGCGCCAGGGCCGATCCAAACGGGATACATGACCGCAGAGATGGTAGAAACCATTTCCAAAAATGGGCCGTTGCGGCGAGTCGGCGAGCCGGAAGACGTTGCCGACGCCATCGTTTTCTTGGCCTCCGAGCAAGCCCGTTGGATCACCGGTCAACTTATCTATGTCGGAGGCGGCTGGCGTATGCACCAATGACTTTAAAAACAGTGACGAGCGATGAGAGATGAGTATAAAAAATCATCTTTATTTCGACACCATATTTTCAATGAGGAGAAGAATCATGGCAAAATATCGAGCGGCGTTAATCGGCTGCGGTTGGGTATCCGGCGAGCATATCCGGGCGTACAAGAACAATCCCCTCACGGAGGTTGTCGCTCTGGCTTCGCTGACGAAGGACGAAGCGCAAGCCAAAGCGGACGAATGCGGACTGGCCGTTCCCTGCTACGATTCGCTGGACGAGATGCTGGAGAAGGAGAAGCCGCATATTCTTTCCGTCACCTCCCGCCCCGACTTTCACGTCGAGCACGCCATAAAAGCGGCGGAAAAGGGCGTTCATCTGGTCTTGGAAAAACCGATTGCGCTGAACTTGGACGAATTGCGGCGGCTTGTGGAATGCGTTGCCAAGCATCGAACCCAATCCATCGTCAGTTTCGTCTTGCGCTGGAATCCGCTCTTCACTATCCTACGGGCGCTTTTGGACGATGGCGCCGTGGGCGATCTCTTCTACGGCGAGGTCGATTATTACC
>JBFMBP010000006.1 GCA_040755155.1 Candidatus Omnitrophota bacterium
TTATCAGCGTCGCCGATCCGCAAAATCTATTGAAACTGATCCATACTCTGCCCAACATCGTCAAGCAAATCCAAGTCAGCGATCAAGTATTATTGAATAAGACGGATTGCTATCCGCCGGATGTCGTTCAAAAGGCGGAAGAGGAAATCCGCAAAATTCAACCACTGGCGCAAATCGCGCGAACGCAATTTTGCAATGTTGACGTCGATCCCTTCGCACCGGGAGCCATAGGCGCTATGACCGGCGAATACGCCCTCTGCGTCGATCCCAACTACGCCCGCGCCGCCGTCCGTAGGGAAAAGCCAATCGATTGGGCGCGCCTAAAACCCACGTTGGATTCCATGCGGGATGAGTTGTACCGCGTAAAAGGCTTCATCCGTTACTCGGAACATTCGCTCTACGTTGACTATTCAAGCGCTGGGTGGGTGGAAGAAACCCTCGCCGAAGAACATAAAACCCGGCTGACGGAATTAGCCATAATTGTTCAAGGCCGCGCCAAGGCGAAAATAGACGCCATAACGGCGCAAATCGACGGCGGGGAATACGATGCGCTTTGATTTATCACTATTTTCGTCAGTTTGGCGTATCTATTCCCTAAGTAATTGATTTTAAATACTTTAATATTTAAATCTCTCGCCATAACATGTAACAAATATTTACTTGGATATAATAAATTCTATCTTCGGCTAACACTGTCATAATATTTGCATATTAAATGATTTTTTTTTTGCGTAATTTTGTATTTTTTCTTGACAGGCCGATAAAATAGCGATACAGTATGCCTCTATGAGTAGAATAAAGATGGAAAATTTAATAGACAAGAAAGGAGTTGGGCGAATGAAGACGAAAAAACTGTTTCTTCTCGCGGGTGGTTTGGCGGTGGTTTTTCTTATTTTAGGTGTTTTTTTGTTTCCACAAAATTCATTGTCGTATTGTACTGATTGTTTTTATAGGGATGTATGGAGTGATTATTGTAATTATGGTGGTGAATGTAATCAAACGATTCATTATACAGAAGGAGTTGCTTGTTGTGATATTGGTTTCTACCCTATGGATACATGTCCTTTCCATATTAACTTGACGCCTGTAGTTATTTATTCTCTTACTGGATTATGCGAAGATTGGGTACAGCAAAGTTGCAGAAGTTATCAAGGACAGTGTAATAATCCAATTTGGGACGCTGATTATTTTTGGGATTGTCATATCAATCCAAACATTGATCCATCTAATAATATATTACGTAGTTATCGATGTGGAAAATAGAAGTTAAAAATAGTAAAAAGTAATAGTATTGAAAAAAAACTTTAATTTATATTAAATTAACAAACAAGGAGAATAAGGGAGATGAAAAAGCATTGCATCAAGTATTCTATTTTGTTGGCAGGAATGGCCATTTTTGCAGTTTATCAAATAGGAAGCATAGGAGAGGAGATTAATAGAGCAGAGGATTTAAAAGCCTATATCCAAACCACGCTAGCGACTTTTGTCTCGTATGAGTTGAGCTATAGTTGCATCTCATATTACCCTCCAGTAAGTGATAAATCAAGAGTGGAAAATATGAAAAACGCAATAAGTGAATACCAACGAATTGTGAAAGAACGGACCGAGAACACGCTGTCGAAAGAAGATGAAAATAAATGGAAGTACATCAGCAACGAGAATTTTATAGAATTGATTCGGGATCAGGAGAAAATATTGAACGGATTTCAGATCGATTCTGCTCATATTATAAGCGCTAAAAATGGAATGATGAGACTCGATAAATACTGGACGGATAAGAAACCAAATTATCAATCATTTATTTTCGATGGTTCGGAAGGAATATGTCTCGAAAATGATAAAATTATTAAATCTGACGGTAATACACGCATGTGGATGGAACCGACTTCAGGCGGCGGATTTGGCGTAAATTTGAACCGGTTTGTACAAAACGGTTTTTCGATCGTAGAATTCGATTCCGCCACGAAAAAACTTCGCATAAATTCCGATATCTATTACCCAAAGACGCACTATTTCGAATTCACGCTTCTCGATGAAAATCCCGCCTATTGGAAACAATGCGATAATATCAATAAAGGAGTCGTCATATCGAGAGTATTATGCGATCATTTCAAAGAAATATCGGGAATGCTGGTTCCGGAAACAGTGGTCATGCAAAAACACGGAGGTTTGCAGGAGAATGGATTTATTGATTTATTGAAGATGACTCTTAGCGAAGCCCGTGTCAACGATGTTCTATTCGCCGAGGATTTCTTCTCCATCGAACCGAAAGAGAATATGGAAGTTGAGAATAGGATGCGATAACCTCATAGTCTTGCCTTCTATTCATTTATCAAGAAAATTCATCTAGTGAGTGGAGAAAATGAAGTATATTGATATTGGAACAATACGAAAGAAAAAGAGCCTTTGGTTAGTTCTTTTTCTTTCGTTTCTTTTTTTAAACGTCCTTTATTTTATTCTAAATGGAGTTAGCGTATGGTTGTTATCGCGGAATATCCATATTCAACCTGAGATCGTTGAGTTCGGAACGCTTTGGGAAAACGACCAGCAAACCGCTTCCTTTACCTTAGTCAATTCTTCTTCGCATGATTTGATAGTGGAAGAAGCGTCTGCGGATTGCGGATGTACTCGCATCAATCTATCGCAAGGCCAACAGATCAAGCCCAACGAATCGGCGCCATTTGATATTCGTTTAACTCCAAGTTTTACGCATGGCGTTGAAGATCGGCGAGTGATGATTGCCTTGAAGGACAATAACGGAAAACAGATACGCAAACAATGCTTGATTCGTTATCGCGGACTAGGCGAAATTCGCTGCGTTCCTCAAGCGGTAGTCGTTCCGGAATATCCCGCCAATCGTCCTTGGTCGAAAGAAGTAGCGCTGGAAGGCGTGGCAAAAGAGGATATCGATGCCGTTACTCTCGAATCGTCGACTTCAACGATCACGGCGGAAAAAGCAGGTTTTGAAATAAAGAACGGAAAAGAATGCTGCATGATTAAATTGGAATCCTCTGGCTTTAAACCAGGCGCCTTATTGGAAAGACTGGTTATTCACGACAACCGCAAAGAGAAAAAATTCGCCGTGCTCCCCATCGGCGGGTATATCACCGAACCGTTTGTCGCCGTTCCTTCCTCGTTGTTTGTCGATGTAAATCAGTTTCGAGAAGAAAAAACGCAAAAAATCTTAATCAAAACAAAAATAGCTTCATCTTTCCATATCGAGAACATATCGACGGATAACGGTTTGTTTATCTGTTCATGTCCGCAATCGGATAATGAACTCGAAAAAACAATTGAATTGTCTCCCAAATCTTCTAACGGCAACAATTCAAGAATGAAAGATACTCTCCATTGCTTGCTTTCTTCGAAAGATAACAATCAATTTAATATTGATGTACCGATTATTATCCAGTGACTCAATAGAAGGTTTTTCCCTAATCGCCTCACTACTTATAGAAAAAAATGCCCGGCGCAATTACCGATGCGCCGGGCTTTATTATATATAAACCACATTAGAGGATTTCTTCGACGAAAAAGAACCGATAATTGGAATATTAATGACGGAACGTTTTTAGAGACCTTTCGCCGCCTCAATGTATTGGCGAAGAAGAAAGAATGAAATATCATTATTTTTTCAATGCGAAATTTAGGAACTAGGCGCTAATTGGAATGAATGAACCATTGAATGCCGTCGTCGTTGGCGCGGGAGCGTTGGGAAAGCACCACGCCCGCGTTTATGGATATAACGAAAAAACCCGACTGATCGCCGTCGTCGACGTCGATGGCGAAGCGCGGGATCGCGCCGCCAACGAATGGAACTGCCAGGGGGCCTCGTCGTTGGAGGAAGTCGCCGGGCGCATCGATCTGGCCAGCGTCGTTGCGCCTACGGTCAATCATTACGCCATCGCTTCATGGTTGATCGAACGCGGCATCCCTGCGTTAGTGGAAAAGCCCATCGCCATCAGCGTTGAAGAAGGCGAAAAACTCGCGGCGTTGGCGAGAGCGAAAGGCGTTCTTCTGCAAGTGGGACATATCGAACGATTCAATCCCGGCGTCTTGGCGCTCGGCGAACGTTTGACGAATCCGCTATTTATCGAATCCCACCGTCTCGGCCCGCCTGCGCCTAGAGTGAAAGATATCGGAGTAGTGCTGGATTTGATGATCCACGATTTGGATTTGATTCTGGCGCTGGTAAAATCGGAAATTGTTTCCGTCGACGCGGTTGGAACGCCCATCATCTCGACGCAGGAGGATATCGCCAACGCCCGCCTGCGCTTCGCCAGCGGCTGCGTCGCCAATGTTACCGTCAGCCGCGTTACGCCGGAACGCCAGCGCAAAATCCGCTTTTTCCAAAAAGACGCTTATCTATCCCTCGACTATCTCAAGCCCGATCTGCAAATCTACCGCAAGGAGACCCGCGAGGACGGCATAGTAACCATCCGCCACGAGCAGCCCGTCCTTTCCCAGCATGAACCGCTGGCGGCGGAGATCGATTCCTTCATTGAATGCGTTCGCCAAGGAAAAGAGCCGGTAGTTACAGGCGAAGACGGCGTGCGCGCTCTACGGTTGGCGCAGCAGATCGCCGAACAAGCGCGCGCAGCCACTGAACGATTGATAGGCAACGGGATTTGATACTACTCCCAAAGGCGTTACGAAATTCTCTTATACCATTCCAATGGACGTCCTGACATCGATTTCGTCTGAGCGAGAATTAATTCTCTCTCTACCGGCGATAGTGGGGTGAAAGTGCGGGCGGCCTTAAGAGTCCATTGCATCTCATGGCGCGAGGCGCAGCCAATTAAGGTTGTCGATACTGGAAGACTCAGCGCATAGCGCAGCGCGTCTTTCTGAATGCTGTTTGGAAGATGGCCTCCTAAAAGCGCTTTGACGCTGATGACGCCGATTTCTTCGCGATGAATCTGCGGCAGCAATACTTTTTCGAAACTAAGCCGATGAGGATCGACGGCGTTGAGCGGCATAATGACGGCGTCGAAAGGATATGCGTCGAGAAAGGCTTGCAGCGAAGCCGGATCGCAATGCCCTGCGACGCCTAAATATCGGCACTTGCCTTGCCTGCGCGCCGTTTCCATCGCTTCCATGACGCCGTTGGAGGCAAAGCATGCATCCCAATCCTCCCGGCAAGCGCCGTGAAGGAACCATAGATCGACGCAATCCGTTCGCAATCGGCGCAGACTGGCTTCCAGTTCCCGCAATGCGCCGCACAGAGTCCGATTGCGGGTTTTGGTGGAGAGGACGATGCGGCTGTGATCTTTTCCTAACGCTTCGCCTAAGCGTTTTTCGCTCTCGCCGCAGCCGTAATTGAATGCCGTATCGAAGAAATTAACTCCTTCATCCAGGCTGTATCGAATAAGGTCCGCTGTTTCTTTTTGGGAAGCGCAACGATGCAACGAACCGCCGCCCAAACCGATTACGCTGACGGCCAGATCGGTTCGTCCCAATTTCCTTTTGGGAATAGAGGCCATTTCTGCGCTGAACGATAAAATAGGAAGCGATAGAACGCCGCTTGCCGCAATGGCGCTATTTTGCAGAAAACAACGGCGCGAAAGATGAGTTGAATCCGTCAACGGATTATCCTCCCGTTGGATGATTGCGGTATTATGGAATCGTTAATCCACCTCGCCGGGCGGCGGATAGTTTTGGGATGCATCATCCAAAACCAATACCCAATCGGCGCCGTGCGCAATTTTTCCCGGCGGATCTAAAAATAACCTCATACTGGCGTCGCGCGCGAAATACAATGTCTTACTGGCATTGCGCACGATTTCTTCCGGCAGAGCGATTACTTTCGGTTCCCGATCGAATAATACTCCGATTGGATCGGCCTTGCCCGTACGGGGATCGAACCACCAGGCTTTGCATTTTTCCCAAGGTATTTTTTCCACGTTAATTGCGATGGATTGACCGTAAGGAATATAGACGAAAGCGTAATGGTCGCCTTTGCAGGCTTGAATATGTTTTGCGCCGTCTTGCTGATCCACCACGATTAACGACTGATCGGGGATGCGGCTGAGGAATGGGCGGGAGAGTAGGAGACGGCGGACATGCAGCATATCCCATGCGCCGGGCAGGTCGAGCGCATCGAACCAATTGTTCCGGGCCGAGGAGATTGGATCGCGGCCGGGGGCCATCATCTGCCAGATATCATGACAGCCGTAAGTATGGCCGAACGCTCCGGCGAAGAGCGCCCAATAAGCCGCTTGCCGAACGTCGAAATCGTCGAACCATCCATTCTTGGGATTCCAATTGACGGGATGATCTTCATAGCGCGGCTCGCCGTCCATGCAAGGCTTGATGGGAACGCGGCTGTAATCGGCTACGATTTTTTCGTAATTGGGAAGGTTGAATTCGGAATGGCCGGATTGCAACATATTGAAATCCAGCCAGCCATCATTGTGAAACCAATCTGACGAAGAACGCCCGCCAGCAGGGTGAACCGTTATCAAATGACCGCCGCCATCGCCTTCTTTCAATCCTTTCGCCATAGCGCGCCAAACGGCTTCATACCCTTTGGCGTCGCGGTCGCCGATGAGAATCCATATGATATTGGGAGCGTTCTTATAACGGCCGCCAAGAAATTTTCCATAATTTTCGGCGATTTTCGCTTTTTCGTTCGAGAAGACGACGGGGCCTTTTCCCCATGCGTTTTTGACGACTTTATCGCCCCATGTTGGCAACATGCCGATGAAGATTCCTTTTTCCTCGGCGGTCTTGACGATGAAATCGACATGCTTGAAATAGGCTTCATTGGGTTGAGCGGGATCGTTGCCGATCAGCGGCTTCTCGCCGTAAGCGTTGGGCGTATTCAAACCGTCCAATTCCGCCAGAACAACCGCTTGAATGACGGTGAATCCCTTTTGGCGGCGATTTTCGAGATATCTTTCCGCTTCATCGCGATTTAGGCGATGGAAGAGTTCCCAGGCGGTATCGCCGAGGTAAAAGAAAGGCGCGCTGTCTTCATGAACCAAAAAACGCTTGTTGTCCGATACTTTTAAAGCGCCATGCTTAAAATCGACGGATAGGCCGGATCGCGGCGTTTCTCCCGCCTGCGATCCCATTGCGGTAATAAGGAGTATGACTATCGAGGCCGCGTCTAAAATAATGCCGAATGGATTCTGTTTTATTCGATAAGCGTTCATATTCTCTCTTCTATAATAGATAGAGGCTCTTGCAAAATTAATAAAATCCGCTTTTAATTCTCCCCCCAAGCTTGGGGGGAGTTAGAGGGGGGGTGATTTTATTAGACTTAAAACAACCCCCTCCTGAACGAACGGGCACATAGTTTACATTTTGAACCGGGCACATGGTTTACACTTTTGTCTCGAAAATTGTGGCGGTTCCTTTCTTTTTTTGAAGAGCTGACCCATCTCCAGATATAG
>JBFMBP010000007.1 GCA_040755155.1 Candidatus Omnitrophota bacterium
AAGGATTAATAGAATCACGACTTCTTCGTCTTTCCGAAGCAGCGCCCTGATCTCCTCTTCCGTACACGGCTTTCCTTGAGTCAGAAGATCGCAGACCTTCTGCTCAATCGTTGAATTGGCCATGGGGACCTCAACCCAAATGGGGTTGTATTTCAAATCAATTAAATTACATCTATAGTAACTTCATTAAATCGCTTCCACCCCATTCTGTAAAGACTCCATTCACTTTTCTACTTCATAGGGCTGACCAATTACTCAATATTAGCAAGTAAAAAAGATTTAATGTAAGTTTTTTCAGAAACAAGAGACGAAACATGGAAGACGAAATTGTAGAAGAAATCCGAAGATACCGAGACGCACACGCTCAAAAATTCAACTATGACATAGACGCCATTTGCGAAGATTTTATGGCGTCCCAATTCCATAGCGGGCATCCGGTTGTGCGATTTGAACCGAAGAAGCTTGCCAGCAAAGCGAAAGAGCAGACAGATAAACGCAAGAGTTCCACTTGACAAGCGTATATGTCTGCGATATACAAATAGTATGGAAGGAAACGAACGATTAGCGAGATGCACGGGATTCGATTGGGATAAGGGCAACCTCCTCAAAAACTGGCATCGTCATCGCGTTACAGCCTCGGAGTGCGAACAAGTATTCTTCAACCAACCGCTAATACTCGCATCGGACGAAAAGCACTCCCAACGAGAATCCCGGTATTTCGGACTCGGCCGCACGGAGGCCGGCCGGTTGCTCTTTGTCGTCTTCACAATCCGCGGACAACTCATCCGCATTATCTCGGCGCGCGATATGAATCGGAAAGAAAGGATGGTTTACAACGTCTCATGAAGCGCATGAAGATACCAACGTTTAAATCGGAAGACGAGGAGCGCGAATTTTGGGAGAAAGCCGATTCGACGGAATATCTCGATTGGTCTAAGGCTCGCCGCACCCTTCTTCCTGATCTTAAGCCGACTCTTAAAACCATTTCTCTGCGGCTTCCGGAATTCATGATCGCCGAACTCAAGGTTCTCGCGAATAAGAGGGATGTCCCTTATCAATCGCTGCTTAAGATATTCCTGGCTGAGAGAATCCGTCAGGAAATCGAGGTGGATCGTTTAGATCATCCGGAGAAGTAACGGAAACTATGTTCAATACATTGCCGTAGTTACGTAATGTATCTACAATATAGTATGAGATACGAATGGGATGAAACAAAGCGCCGCGTCAATATTCGTAAGCACGGCATTGATTTTTCTGATTATTTCTTTAGGAACTTCGGTCTAATTGATGAGTCAAATAACGCAATATCCCAGCGAAAAGGCCCGTTAGCGCGCGGGGAAGCGGTGCGGCTGCCTTGCCTGGCGGACGGGCGGGGGAGCCGTCGCTAGTTTGGGCGGAACGCGGAACCATTTCAAATTCATGACTTTATATGGTTCGCTGAGTCCGGAAAACTCGCAAATCCCATATTCTTCTACATAGGGGCCGTAATCCGGGTCGATCA
This sequence comes from Candidatus Omnitrophota bacterium, assembly GCA_040755155.1. Lineage (NCBI taxonomy): Bacteria > Pseudomonadati > Candidatus Omnitrophota > Candidatus Omnitrophota bacterium. Next base: position 1,502 of record JBFMBP010000007.1, read on the forward strand.
TCTTGGACAATTCTTCCGAAAGCAGAATTTCGTCGGCGCTGGCTTGGGATTGAATGCCCTTGCCCGCCCGCATGTCTTTGGTCTGGATTAGCTCCTCCCCCTGCATAGCCACTTCGCCGATATGAATCCCGATGGCGGCGCGCACCTGCTTGTTTTGGGGAACGTTGATGTTGCGGCGAAACAGGGATTGCATGATGAGGACGGAGGAAACGATGGCCATATCCGCGTCCTCCGCGGTAAAAGAGGCGAAAATCTGATCGCCCTCGCACGATTTGACGAAAGCGCTGCGGCAACTGGTAAAGGAGCGGTGGCATAACGTTTGGTATTCTTGAATCAGGCTGCTGGCGTGCCGGTCGCCGAACGACCAGAACTTTTTCGTCGATTCGCAAACGTCGATATAAACGATCACCCAATGATGAAAGGCTTTATCGTCGCCGCTCTCTTCGGAAACAGCCGCGCTTCCTTCCAGCGCCTTCGAACCTTCGTCGGCTTTCACTGGTCCGATATCGACCAAAACTTTCGCTTCGTAGATTTTTTGCGGTTGGGGAATGTTCTTTAAATTCGCTGTGCGTAGATAGCGCAGAGAGAACCGCTTGTCTTTATTCAATTCATCGTAGAGATCTTCGGAAATGAGAATCTGGCCGGGAGCGGCTTGGGTTTGAATCCGTTTGGCCATGTTGTTAGTATTCGATTGATGGATTAAACCGTCGTGGTAGACGATGTAACCTTGATGGATTCCTATGCAGGGCAGCAGTTTAAAATTGTCTTCCTGAAACTGGTTCCAATCCTCCAAAGCGGTCATGACGGTTTTCGCCCCTAGGATCGCCTGCGCGGGATCCTCGAAGCAGCATACGATTTGTGGACCGCCGCCCGGTTCGATGAAGCATGAGTTTTTTTGCTCGAGTACGGCTCGGACCTGCTTTTGATAAAGATCGAAGATTACGTTGGCCACCTGTTCCCCCTGATCCCATACCGCCTTGGCGGAGGTGGACACGTCGATGAACATGATGGTCCAAAACTTCTGGTTCGTATCGCGGTAATCTTTTTCGATCTTTTCCCGCTTATCGATGGCTTGCTTCAGCTTCTCTTCCAGACTATTGGATGACGCCGGTTTTTTATAGTCTCTCATGATTTTTCGATAACGCCTGTTTCAATTTTTCGTAATCGGATGAGCCGATAGTATGACTTCCGATCCGCGCAAAGAATCCCCAAAAAAACAGGTTGACATCGGGAATGGCTTTCTCTCGTTTTGGTAAAAAACGAGAGTGGGGCAATTCTTTGGATCTGCAATAATAGAATGACCGCAATCGAAAGTCATGACGAATTAGTGTATGACTTAAAATCGATACTTTCAAGTTGATAATCCCTGTTTCGCATCGGGAGCGGCGCGAAAGAGAAAACTCCGCCGATCTCAGCCTCCTGCGCCTCTCTTCGCGCAGCCGTCAATCCATACGCTTCGCAAAGCAAAACGCTGCCAAGGATATCTACTCTATTTATTATACGCCCTTCCAAAACATCCAAGAAATTCTCTTTTCGAAATTCCGGAAAATTCGCGCTTCGGCGCTTTCTCCGCCATGCGCTTGATAAGAAAAAATAGCGTTGAAATGGCTTCCCCTCTTGCCTGGCGAAGAATCTTTTGCTTGAATAAACAAATGTTCAACAAAATAAAAGGAGAAAAGTCATGGCTACCGATCAAAAAGACCGGAAAAAAGCGATCGATCTCGCCATATCCCAAATAGAAAAGCATTTTGGGCGCGGTTCGATCATGAAAATGGGCGATATTCCCAAACAGGACATCCCCGTGATCCCTACAGGCTCGTTGGGATTGGATTGGGCTTTAGGTATAGGCGGCGTTCCGCGCGGGCGAGTCGTGGAGATTTTTGGCCCCGAATCCTCCGGCAAGACCACGTTGGCGCAACATATCGTCGCCGAGGCGCAAAAACTGGGCGGCGTCGCCGCCTTCGTCGATGCCGAGCACGCTATCGACGTCCATTACGCGGCCAAGTTGGGCGTCGATATCGAGAATCTGCTCGTCGCCCAGCCGGATACGGGCGAGCAAGCCCTCGATATCGTCGAAATGCTGGTGCGCAGCAACGCGCTGGACGTGATCGTCATCGATTCGGTGGCTGCCTTGGTGCCGCAGGCGGAAATCGATGGCGAGATGGGCGACAACCAAATGGGATTGCAAGCCCGGCTCATGTCGAAAGCGCTGCGCAAACTGACGGCCATTCTCAACAAATCACACACCTGCGCCGTCTTCATCAACCAGATTCGCGAAAAAATCGGCGTCATGTTCGGCAATCCGGAAACGACGACGGGAGGACGCGCCCTCAAATTCTATTCCTCCGTCCGCCTCGACATCCGCCGCACCGGCACCATCAAGGAAAAGGGCGAATCCGTAGGCAACCAAGTGAAAGTGAAAGTCGTGAAGAACAAAATGGCGCCGCCGTTCCGCGAAGCGGAATTTGACCTCATGTTCGGCGAAGGCATCTCCCGCACCGGCGAAGTCCTCGATCTCGGCGTCGCCTATAAAATCGTCGACAAGAGCGGCGCGTGGTATATGTACAAAGACGATAAACTGGGACAAGGCCGCGAGAACGCTAAAAACACCCTAAAAAACAATCCCGCCCTCTTCGATGAGATCAGCGCCCAAGTCCGCACGGCCCTGAACGAAAACTCTCCCCTGGCAGCGACGGCGGCGCCGGAGAAGGCGGAAGTAGAAGAGTGATGGAGCGAGGAAAGACGATATCCGTGTTTTCCGGCTGATTTAGAAGGAGAAAGTAAATGTTCAAGGTGGATATTGAAAACAAGAGGCTTGTCAAGATCCTTGTGACATCATTTAGTGCTTTGAATCTCAAAGAACGATTCGATATTCAAGAATGGATCGATGGAACGCCAGAGATTCTTGGCGAGGATTTACTCGTTATCGCCAAAGAACTAATACTGCCGTCGAGCAGGCGTCTTGATTTGTTGGCGGTAGACAAGGAGGGCGCACTTGTCATCATAGAACTCAAGAGGGATGACTCCGGCTCCGACGTCGAGTGGCAGGCAATCAAGTACGCTTCATACTGTTCAAGTTTTTCTCAAGACGAAATCTACAAGTATTTCGCCGAGTATCTTGGTACGGATATTGATGATGCACAGGTTAAGATTGAGGAATTCATAGATTGCGAACCTGAAAACCTGAACGAGAAACAAAGGATAATCTTGGTTTCGAAAGAGTTCAATTCCGAAGTTATTTCAGCTGTACTTTGGTTGCGAGACGCGTTAATCGATATAGAATGTCTCCGTATAACGCCACATGTTGACCAACAGAGAAATATCTTCATAAACGCTGATATCATTATTCCCCTGCCCGAAGCAAGAGATTATATCCAGAAAAAAGAAGTTAAGGTAAAAGAGCAGAAAATCCCAGGGAAAAGTTCATTCTCGCTAGAGGCCTCAGATTTATCGGAAGATCAACTAAAAGAGAAAATTTTCCATACTCTCATTCGACCGAGCGATTTGACGCCACGATTTCGCGCTTTCCTCGAAATAATTATCTCGGAGGACCGTGTTTATGACCGTGAAGAGGTGAAGCAAGGTCTTGTTGAGGCTGGAATAAGCAATGATATCGGTCAAGCAGGACGTTACCTCAGCAACATTTCTCAGTTTTTAACTAAGAAGTCTAATCCCCACTTACGGCAAGCAATCGCATTCAAGACAAGTGGAGCGCATGGCGAGACCAAAGACAACTACCGCGTTATTTCCGAGTATCGCGGTTTAATTCAACAGGCTCTCGAAGAAACAAATGGGGAAATGCCGGAAGATATACAAGATAACCAACATATAGAAGCAGACGCGGCGCAAGCTCCACTCAACTCATCATGAGATAGGGTTAAAAATTGGCGTGGTGGATTACGCTTAGTCTTTAATCCGCCCTGCGATACCTTGTTTGTAGAATGCCAACGCCAAATTATTCGAAATTGAGAGCGTCGATTATAATAATTATAGAAATGACGCAAATATGAAGTTCGCATGGGATGCCAAAAAGGCGCGTTCAAACCTCAAAAAACATAAAGTATCTTTTGAGGAGGCCTCGACGTCTTTGAGCGATCCTTTCGCGGCGACAGGCGCCGACCCGGATCATGGGCTCAATGAATTTCGTTATATTACTTTTGGCGTATCGGAAGAGGGACGGTTGTTAGTAGTTGCACATACCGAGGAAGACGAGATAATTCGGATCATCAGCGCTCGTCTCGCAAGTAAAGGAGAGCGAAAAATCTATGAAGAAGGCTAAACAAACGAAACAGGACGATTTGCGAGACGAGTATCGTCGTTCCGATTTTCCTGGCCCTTTAACGCGCGGCAAATACGCCGAACGTATGCGCGAATCGTCAAACATTGTCGTGCTCAAACCGGAAGTCGCCGAGGCTTTCCCCAACGCGGAGGCTGTCAACTCGGCGCTCCTTTCGCTCATCAAACTCGCGCAAAAGATCATACGCTCGAACGAACGCTCATGAAATCGCGTCGCCAATCCTTTATGTCTGTTTTTATTACGAGGTTGATGCCATGAGCGATATAAAAAAATACATCGAAAAACGCAAAAAAGCCGATCCTGCTTTCGAGGAAGGATTTGACGCAGGATATGAGACGTTCAAACTTGGCGTCTTGCTTAAACAAGCGAGAGAAGAAGCGGGGTTGACGCAAGAACAGATCGCGGAAAAATTGAACGCCAAGAAATCTGCCATTTCAAAAATGGAAAACCATGCCGAAGATGTTCGCCTATCGGCTCTCGAAAAATTCGCCGAAGCGCTTGGGAAAAAAATGATTGTGGCGATTCGCTGATCCGATGGATGAGTAAACGAAAAAAAGCCGATCCTGCTTTCGAGGAAGGTTTTGATGCTGGATACGAGACCTTCAAACATGGCGTCTTACTTAAACAGGAGAGAGAAAAGGTATAATAAATCATCATGATTTCCGACGCCGACAAACGAATCATTCAACAGATAGCCCGCAAGTACTCCGTCAAACGCGTAGTATTGTTCGGTTCCAGCCTATCCCCTGAAAAAGAAAGCCGGGATATTGATATCGGCGTGGAAGGCGTGGAGGAGAAGGATTTTTTCGCTTTCTACGGCGATCTACTCTGCGCCTTATCGAAACCGGTCGATGTAATCGATCTTTCCAAGAAAAACCGTTTCGTCGAAATCGTCCAACAGGAGGGAACGCCTCTTTATGTTTGATTACCGCCTTCGCATCGAAGCCGACGGGTGGCAAGGGGAAAGTTATTCTGCCCTTGAGTTAAACACAGGGACGGTTGTTAGTGGTTGCCCATACCGAGGAAGACGAGACGATTCGGACCATCAGCGCTCGTCTCGCAAGCAAAGGAGATAAATCATGCCTGCAATTTTAGAAAAGATTTTCGAGGAAGCGATTTTGCTGCCTGCTGATGCGAGAATGAGTTTAATCGAAAAGCTCCTATCAAGTCTTAATCTCCCGACGCAGCCAGAAATCGATCGCCTCTGGGCGGAGGAAGCCGAACGGCGAATCTCCCAAATAGATAAAGGGGAAGTGGAACTAATATCCGGGGAAGATGTATTCGCTGCAATTCGCGAGAAGTACCGGAGATGAAATACTGGAAGATAAGGAGATAAGAAAATGGAAAAATATGTTGAAAAATGCCCGCGTTGCGGGGGAGAGGTAATGGAAAAAGAAGTGACCGAAGTTTTATATGGCGGAGTCAATACGGCGATTTTGCATGTTGCCGCGGGAGTCTGTTTAGTATGCGGGGAGAGGTTGTACGCTCCCGAGATGGTGCGAAAATTCGAAGAGATCGAATTAAAATTAGAGCAACAGAATACTTCGGAGTTCATGCCCCTTGGACGCTCCTATCGGGCCGTATGATCTTAACGCCTATTAGGCAGCAATGAAGAAAAGGTAATCGTCAGGAAATTGAGATCGTGAAGAACGAATATACCGCCGTGGTAAAACAAGAGGACGATTGGTGGATCGGCTGGATTGAAGAAATTCCAGGCGTCAATGGCCAGGAAAAAACGTATGAAGAATTGAAAGAATCGCTGGAAATTACGTTGCGTGAAGCACTGGAATTCTATCGCCAGGATGCGCTGAACGCCGCAGGAAGCGATTGCATAAAAGAAAAAAACTGTGTATGAAGCAAGAGAGGTTAAGAACATGCATGCGCAAACGGATTACGTCAAAGCCATAGCGGAAATCGCTGCGGCGATGCCGCTGGCGCGTACCGTGCAGCTCTATGAATTCGCGCTTTTCCTCAAGTCGCATCCATTGCCATTAGAAGAAACTTATGAAGAAATCGCAGCGGATAAAGCGCGAGTTGACAACCAGCTACATAATTGTTAATCGCTGTTTGCGCTTATCGAAATGAATAAACTATGCCGACTATTCTTAGACTTGGCCCGTATCGGATATACTTCGTCAGTCATGACATCTTGAATGAACCGCCGCATATCCATATTGATCGCGAGGATCAATCAGCCAAGTTTTGGCTCAATCCAGTGTCGTTGTCTCGTAATCTAGGCTTCAGTCCCTACGAATTAAGGAGTATTGAAAGGCTCCTAAGAGAACGCCAACAAGAACTTTTGGAGGCTTGGAATGTCTACTTCAGACGTCAAACCCGGTGAACGGGTGAAAGATGTCCATTTTACGGAAGACGCCATCAGCGTCGATCTTGTCGATGGACGCACAATTTCTGCGCCTTTGGCATGGTATCCCCGGTTATTGCATGCCGCGCCTGAACAGCGGGAAAATTGGCGCATCGCCGGAGGCGGTTATGGAATTCACTGGCCGGATATTGATGAAGATTTGAGCACGGAGGGTTTATTGCGCGGCGCTCCCGCGCCTTATGGCGCGGGACTGGTTAAGGCTTAACATCTTTACTTTCGCATAGTAATGCTGCCGCATGTTACTAAAGAAAAATTGGCATTGGCGACTTATTAACTCATGTTACGCAGGAAGGCCATTTTTACATAAATTTTATGTTTTCCCAATCCCTCTCCCAAGATGGGGAGAGGTTAGGTGAGGGTTGATATGGTTAGACTTAAAACCCCCACCCTAACCCTCTCCCAATGGGCGAGGGAAGAGAAATGCGTATTATCAGTTATTAACTAATCGTGCGTACGGCAAAGTCATTGTTCGGCGCGCATGACAATCTCGATTGTTTTTTGAATAGATTATTCCATACGGCGCTAAATTCATGGCGGATCTTTACGAAAAGTTGAAACGTTTTTCCAGCGTCAACTCGGCGGGGAAAAAAACCGAGGAAGTCTTGCCTGCGCCCTTGCAACCTGTCTCTATCCCGCAGCAACTTCTGCAAATTCCCGGCCTGGTCAGCGGCGCGCAACTGATCGGCGCCATCGAAAAAAGAGAAGCGGAAAAAAAGAAAGTTCTCTTGGCGGCGGGTGTGGAGGAGACAACCAACTCCGTTGGTTCCTACGGTTTGCGCCTAATGCGGTTTGGCGGCGTCTCGCTCCCTTATCCGCCGCAAGATATTATTGGCCGCGAGATTGTCCGGCAAACGGGAGAGGAATTTTTCCAAAATATTCGATCCGAAGACCTGCTTTTTTTGGATACGGAAACGACGGGATTGGCGGGAGGAACGGGAACGCTTCCCTTTCTGATCGGCGCGGGGTATTTCGAAGACGGAGATTTTTGCCTGCGCCAGTATTTGATGCGCGATTACGACGAGGAACCCGCCGTTCTGCATGAGTTGCTCGATCTGTTCCCGCGTTTCCGCGCCCTGGCGAGTTATAACGGAAAATGCTTCGATGCGCCGCTGCTCCATTCGCGCTTCCTCCTGAACCGCCTGCCATCGCCGTTGCTGGAGCTTCCCCATTATGACGTACTCTATCCGGCGCGCCGTTTTTGGAGAGACCGCCTGCCCAACTGCTCTCTTTCCACCATCGAAGCGGCCATACTGGGACGCCGGCGCGACGAAGACGTTCCCAGCGAGCAGATTCCCTTTATCTATTTCGATTTTCTGCGCGGCTTGCGCGTTTATCGAATGAAACCGGTGATTAGCCATAATGCGGAAGACATCCTCTCGCTGGCCATGCTGGCCGCGAAGACGTGCCGCATGACCCAATCTCCGTTGGGGGAATGCGGGCATGGTCTGGAATTGGCTGGATATGGGCGATTTTTGGCCTTTAACGGCGATGGAGAAACGGCCTGCGCCTGCCTGGAAGAAAGTTTACGCCGAGGCGACTTGCCCGGCGGCGCCCAACTCGCCGTTTATCGTCTGCTCGCCAAACTCTACAAACGCCGGGAGCGTTATCTCGAAGCCGCCGCCATCAACCGCCGTGCGCTAGGCGAATTCGATGATTTCTTCGCCTGCGTCGATCTGGCCAAGTTTTATGAGCATCACGCCAAGCAATGCGGCGAGGCGCTTCATCTTACCGAACGCGCGTTGCGGAAAATCGCCGAAGATCGGGAATTGGAGGATGCGATTTTCCAACGGAAACGCGAATGGGAAGAAAAACTGAATCATCGCCGACGGCGGCTTTTGCGGAAATTGCAAGGGAATTAATCGATAGCCAAACCAAGCCGCTCTCGATCGTCTTTTCCATCGAATGCGAATCGCTTTCTCTTCCGAACTTATTCGAAAAAGCTCTTGAATTCTTTCTGTTAATAATCGGTTATTTCCCGCTCTTTTTTGCCTTTCCCTATTTTTCTTTTTCATTTACCTTTATATATAATATAATCAATAGTAGAGCGGATTGGAGAACGATCATGAAAGAAAAAACCGCGTTTACGCTTATTGAATTGCTTATCGTTGTCGCCATTATCGGACTTTTGGCGGCTATCGCTGTCCCTAATTTTCTCAATGCGCAGACAAGGGCCAAAATCGCCCGCATCGAGGCCGATTTCAAAACTATCGCCACCGCCCTCGAAATGTACCGTCTGGACAACGGCGCCTATATCAGCCGCGCCAATAACATCTCCTGGCCATATCGCTTCTATCCCCTCACCACGCCGGTTTCCTACCTCAGCCAAGGCCGCTGGCCCGATCCCTTCGCGCCGATGGGCGCCCGAACACCCGACGGCGACCCCGTCAACTACGCTTACGAATCGAAAGGCTGGAAAGATAGCGAAAATCCTTTAGGCAGAGCTTACCCGACCTTCGCTAAAAAATTCGTAAATTCCCCTCATATCTGGCTGCATGGAAGGGAAGCGAATTATGAATGGGCGCTGATATCCGCTGGTCCTGATTTCGATCTGCAAGCCGATGCCGGCGCCAGAGCCAAGCCGGACGATCTATTCTTCTTTTACGATTCGTCCAATGGCATAAAAAGCGCGGGCGACATCATCCGTTTCGGGCCGTGAAACGTATATTTTTAGAGGCAGGACGGGGAGAGCAAGGTTTTTTGCTGTTGAATTTCCTATAACAAGCCGTATTTTTTCCCTTTTTCCCGGATCGTCTTACGGCTGGCGCCGGAGATTTGAGAGGCTTTGGAAATATTGCCGTTGACGCGATCGATCAATTCGGAAAGATAGTTGCGTTCGAAGGTTTCCACGGCGGAATAAAAGGGAACGGACAGGTTCGGCGAGTCGGGTTTGGTGGATTTTTTTCCCTCCTCCTCCAGGAAGGGCTGGGTGAAAATCAAATCCTTTTTTTCGATCATATCTCCTTCCGTAAACGCCGCCGCCCGATCCACCACCGTCCGCAGCTCGCGCACGTTGCCGAGCCAGGGATATTTCATAAGCGCTTCGATGGCCTCGGCGCTGAATTTCGTGGGAATCCGATCGTAATATTGCGCGTTCTGATCCAGAAAATACTGCGCCAAGAGGATGATGTCTTCCTTGCGTTCCCGAAGAGGGGGAATGGTGATGATGAATCCGCTCAGCCGGTAGAAGAGATCCTCGCGAAATCGTCCCCTTTCCACCAATCGCTGCAACCTGGCGTTGGAGGCGGCTATGATGCGCATATCCACAGGGATCATCGTGTTTTCCCCTAAGCGGCGTACCTTTTTTTCTTCGATGACCCGCAGCAAACGAGATTGAAGGTAAGCGGAAGCGTTGCCGACTTCATCCAAAAGCAGCGTCCCTCCATGAGCGGCTTCGATCATCCCGATGCGGTCGGCGGCGGCGCCGGTGAAAGAGCCATGCTTGTGGCCGAAAAGCTCGCTTTCCAGAAGAGTATCCGAGAGCGCGCCGCAATCGATGGGCATGAACCGTTTGGAAGCGCGGCTGCTGCACAGATGAATGGCTTGCGCCGCCAGTTCTTTGCCCACGCCGCTTTCGCCTTGAACCAGGACGGCGCCCTGCATCTTGGCAATGCGGGGGATTAGGTTAAAAATCTTCCGCATGGCGGGGGATTTGCCGACGAGGTTATAGAAACTATGGCTGTTGCGATCATACCCCCGGATGGAAACCCTCCGGCGTACGCGATCCACGTTGAGGATGATTTCCTGGGGTTCGACGGGTTTGATAAGATAGTTCAGCGCTCCCCGGCGCATGGCTTCCACCGCGCTGTTGATGGTTCCATAGCCGGTGATAATCATGACTTCGGCGTCGGGTTGGCGGGATTTGGCTTCCGAAACCAGCTGAACTCCATCCATGCCCGGCATAGACAGATCGGTTAAGATCAGATCGTAAAGATTCCTTTCCAACGTTTTTAACGCTTCTTCGCCGCTGTACGAAATATCCACGGCGTCGCCTTCGCCCGTCAACAGGTCCCGCAGCGTAGCAACCATGTCCGGCTCGTCGTCGACGACGAGAATGCGCAATCCAGGTTCGGAATAAAAAGAATTCATCGCTTTTTTAATCCCATTCCGAAAAAGGAAAATCCAGCGCCTTTCCGAGAAGACGCCCTTTAGCCGTATTACCTCGGACCGGGATGTTCGGGAACGGCGGCCAAGGATGGAAGACAGATCGAAAACGTACTGCCTTTGCCGACGCGGCTTTTTACGGTGATATCGCCTCCTTGCTCGCGGGCGATACTGCGCGCGATCGTCAATCCTAAACCGGTTCCCTGTCCGTTTCTCTTCGTAGTATAAAATCGGTCGAATATTTTTTCCTGCACTTCTTCGGGAATGCCGCATCCTTCATCCATGATGGAAATCCGCAATCCTTGTTTCCAGGATTCCAAAGTAATTGTGATGATTCCTCCTTCATCCATGCTTTGGATGGCGTTCAAGATCAGATTCAATAGGCACTCCTGCAAGGCGTTGCGATCGATCCGGAACAGAGGAAGAGGTTGATAATTCTTATATAATTCGATCTTTCTCCATTCCAATTCCTTGGAAAAGAGAGAGAGGAGATTGTCTACGATATGGCTTACGTCGATCACTTCTTCCGTTTTACTTGAAGCGTGGGATAAGTTGAGCAGATTATCGATGAACTCGCGCGCCCGGTTGATGCTTCGATTGATGATTTCGAGGTTGTTTTGTACGGAAGCGTCCGAACGCCGAAGCGCTCGGTCGATGTTGAAGGCGGCGTTGCGAATCATGCCGAGCAGGTTCCGCATTTCATGCGCGACGCTAAATGAGAGTTGACCGATCGAGGCCATCTTTTCCATGTGGGAGAGATTATGAGGAATCTCCTCCCGGTAGGATGTCTCTTTGGCGGTAAGATTTCGTTCTTCTTTTTCTGTTTTTAGATGAGTAACCATCTTTCTCCATCCACGTTGCTGCGAAAAGATTAATGCTGTTTTCTCAGGGCGTCCGCATTGCGGAAATCATAAGAAGAATCTGATCGGCAAAATCGAAAGTCCCGATAAACTGAGTAATCATAGACCATATACAAGCGATTTACACCGGTTGCGCATTAAAAATAATTTTACAAAATGTTCCTCTATCCCTTTACAACGATAGGGAAATGATCTATTGGGCGAATTGGAACTTCTCTTTACTGTAATAAAGGGAAGGACGCATGTCAACAGTTCGATTTTAATAACTTAGGTTCAATGCGGCGAAAACGTGGAACATCAAGGCCGCAACAAATGGAACATCGTCGCTCTCGAAAAATTTTTCTTATTGAAAATTAATGACTTATGATCGGAACGGGAATCCCACCTCTTCCAAAAAATGTATTGGAATGGGCGGGATAGACCATTCGGCAAGTTTCAAGTTGGCAAATAGTTATTCCCAAAAATGGAACAAGAGGAACAATAGCGGGATAAAGAGACCACCTGGGATTCGCAGCGACAATTTTTCTTTACGATAAACCGGCAAATCACTCGATCGTTTGATATCGATTGCATTATATATATAACATATTTTAACATTCCCTTTTTGCTGGCGCGGCAATCAGGAATGCGAGCGTCCTTAACTTTTGCACTTTTCGTTTTTGCGTGAAGGGATTCCCCAATTTGCTATTGTGTTACGGGAGTTGCCAATTCGCAAGGGATAAACGCCAGCGGTTAAACCTGCAACAGAGATATTTCTCTCGCGTTGTAGTACAGTAAATAAAGACCCGGTTGACGCGTCTTCGATTTTAAATCCATTAAAAATGAGGTTTGAATATGCGCCGTCCCATTCTTCTTACTATTGCGATCATAGGAATGCTTCTGGTTTTTTTTGCGGTTTTGTTTTTCCTGAACGTCGTCGGTTGGTATAACAACGCCGTGGGTTTGAATGAAGAAGCGGATCAACAGTGGGGGCAGGTGCAAAACCAATATCAACGCCGCGCCGACCTTATTCCCAACCTGGTCAATACCGTCAAAGGGTATGCGGAAAAAGAGGAGAAAATATTTACCCAGATTGCGGATGCCCGCTCCCTCATCGGTTTGGCGAGGAGTCCTGTCGAACGCCTCAAAGCAGAAGACGAAATGACCGGATTTCTCTCCCGGCTGCTGGTCATTGCGGAAAACTATCCCCAGCTCAAGGCCAGCGACAACTTCCGCGATTTGCAAGCAGAACTTGCGGGCACGGAAAATCGCATCGCTCAGGAACGCCGCCGTTACAATCAGGTTATCCAATCCTATAATTTTCTCGTCAAAAAATTTCCCGGCCGGTTTTACGCAGTCTTTTTCGGATTCGAACCCGGAGAATTTTTCGAAGCGGTTTCCGAAGCCCAAACGGCGCCCAAAGTCGATTTCAATGAAAAGAAGGAATGACCACTCACCCATCCATACCGCCGCCGTACATAAACCCTCTCGACGATTCATTCAAGGCGCTTGGGAATAAGTCGAAAATAGAGAGAGGCTCTTGAAAAATTAATGAAATCCGTCTTAAAATTCTCCCCGCAAGATTGGGGGGAGTTAGAGGGGGGTTGATTTTAATGGACTTAACGTCAACCCCCTCCTAACCTCCCCCAAGCTTGGGGGAGGAATAAAGGAATTTTTCGAGAGGCTAGAGAGGAAGGGAATTTCCGCAGAACGGAAAATTTCCTTTTTTATGTTTATTACAATGATAAACGTAAGTTTAAATTATTGAGGCGGCGGCGGTTTCTATACGCCGTCGATTCCATTTCAAGGAACGAGGACGGCGTCAATGATAAAGCCAAAATCCACGGTCATTTTTTTTGTTGTTCTTATTAACCTAATTGCATTATCGGCGGAGAATGCGCTATCCGCCGAGGCGGCGAGAAAGCTCGTCCTGTCCGCCGCCTCCGGCGACGCGGGAGCGGAAATCGAAATCGCCGTTTCCATTGACGATGCTCAAGACGTACTCTCCTATCGCATTGTCATCCAGATGCCGAATTTCTCCGGGCGCTATCCTTTGGAATACGTAACCGGCAGCGCTTCCAGCTCGGGGACGTTGACCCAGAAATGGGGCGCGCCCGTGGAGAACGATCTTTCGCAAAATCCTGATCGCGGAATCGTTATTTTCGTCGGCGCCGGAGGCATCGCCCCGCCCCTGGCCAACGGCCCCGGCGTTCTCATGAAATTTAAACTGCGAATCAAGGACGCCGCACGCAACGGCCTGGTGGAACTGGCTTTCGATCCTGCGTTGACTACACTGAACGACGGCCATGTCGCCGTCGATTTGGCGAACGGCTCCGTGCGCGTCGACGCCGTTTATCTCTGGGGAGACGTAGATCGCGACGGTTCGCCCGGCTTGAAAGACGCCCGATCCATCCTCCAATATGACGCCCTTCTCACCCAAACTTTTGAGGGACATTACGACATCCAATATCAATGGCCCAACGATTTTCCTCCCGAAGCGGACGTGAATGGAGACAAAACGATCGGCGCCTACGACGCCTGGCAATTGATTCAGTATGAAATTTTCAACCTGATCTGGTTCCCGGCGGACCTCGACAAAAACGGCTTTGGCCCCGATGCCGGGACGGTGGAAATCAAGCCGGGGACGGTGCGGCGCATTTCTCTGCCCAGCCTGGCCGCTCATCCCGGCGAAATCCTGGAGGTCCACGTTCAAATCAACGAGGCGGAAAGCATCGCCAGTTACCGCGTCGCCGTCGAATTGCCGAGCGCGTCGCCGGATTATCCTCTCGAATACGTCGTCGGCAGCGCCACTGGCGTTGGGACGTTTACGGCGTCTTGGCCGGCGCCGGTCGTGAACGATAAATCGGCGGCGGACGGTTATGTTCTTTTCATCAATATGGCGGAGCGGCAAACGGCGTTGACAAGCGGGCAGGGAACGTTATTCAAATTCAAAGTGCGGATTAAGGAAACCGCCAATCGGGGAACCGTTGGCCTGCAATTTCCATCCTCAGAGAAAAACCTTCTTGTCTCCCGGCTCAACGACGGTCAAATCCCGCTGCTGACGACGAACGGTTCTATGGATGTGCTCGAAATCCCGCAATGCGGCCTCGAATTCATCCCGCCGAACATCAAAGCGCTAGGAAATCTCCAACCTCTTTTCCGCATTCAACTTCCCAGCGAATCGCCACCGTTGTTTTCCATGCAGGGAGACATGCTGGCGGCGGCATCCGCCGAGGGGGATTTTACGTTGATTTCGCGGATTCTTCACTATTCGCCGAACGGCGATCTGGAAGAAATCGCCGTTTTGAGAAACGCGGCGCCCGATTGGCAAATTCTGAATCTCTTCGCGGCGGGCCGCAATCGCGCCTGCGTCGTAATCGGCGGCAAGGAGAGAGCCGAACGCTGCTTCGTCTTCTTCAACGTCCCCTTCGATTTGGCGTTGGTGGACGAGTATATGATTCATTAGTCCGTTGGCTTACCAGCTCATACAACTGCGCGTCGCCGGATTCGATGAGCAATTTGTAATAATGGGGATCGCCCAGGTACGCCCGGTGTCCCAATTGCCGGAGAATGGGATGGGAATCCTCATCGTCGCCGATCCGAAAATAATAGCAGATGCCGCGCGCTAGCAGTTCCTTGTGGTTTTCGGGATAGGGACGTCCATAAAGGGGAATCAATCCGCAATCGTCCAAATGGATAATTTTTAAATCGTCCCGGTAAACATGATAGCGGTTGTCGTGCGTGAGAATAACGGCGCCATTTTCCAAATGATCGTTGATATACTCCCAAACCGGCGCAGCGTCTGGATATGCGAAGCGATAAAAGAATTTTGGGGAAATTCCGGGATAGGCGAATAAGGGAAGCGCCGGATTGGCAATTTTCGATCCCATCAACGAAAACGTCACGCCAGGAACTAGCCCAGCCAGAAGTAATAGAACGCCGTAGAGCGATAACATTCTTCGGCTGGATATGGCGGCGAAATACCGCCCCGCAAAGAGCGCTAATATAGGAAGCACGGCGATCGAGTGATACCAATAAAGGCCGGAAACGGCGTATTGATAAAAAATGTAAAGCCATAACAACAAACCGGAGAGAAGAAAGAAACGCTGCTTCCGCTTCCAGCCAATAAAGAAGGAAGGAATTAGCAATCCCGCCAAAGTAGGAGCGAATCGCCAATCCATGACGAAATAGGGTCCGCTGTTTACGATCTTTTGCCAGAAAGAAGCGCCTAATTTATCCGCGCCCCATCCGTGATAAGTCCATTCCTGGTTGCAAGAAGCCAGCACCGCCGGATCAATGTTGATTCCGCCGAAAATTTGGGGGAAGAAGGCGTAAACCGGATTGCAGGTAACGATCCAGTTTCGAATATTCCAAGTAATCCCCAATAAAAACCATAAGAATAGAACGCCGATGGTTTTGCTCCAGGCGGGCGGCTTTATTTCATCTTTGAGGAAATAAGGCCAAATCGCTGCAAAAAAGACAATCGGCCACACAATCCAGCCCAAATAATTAATATGAGGAAAAATAGCGGCTACGCATAACAGCGGCTGCAAACTGAGCAGCGTCCATTCTTGAAGGCGCCAGGCCAAAAAGAATAGGAATAAGCAGGTATAGCACATTACCAGGGCGTAATCCGACGCCCAAATATAGTAACTCGTAACATAAGGAATGACGCGATAGGCCAACAAGGAAAGTATGGCGATCAGCCGGTTTTTGAAGAGATAAATTGATAAATAATACAAGACCAACAGGCTGCCAACATTCGCCAGCGGCATAAGCATCTGGCCGTAGATATCCGACCAATGCCCGAACATCGCCGCCGTCGCCGCTTGGTGCAGCGCGTATAAATGGGGATAATTCGCGCCCAGCCCCAATCCCACTTGCAAACATACCAGCACGGGAAATCCGCCCTGTTCGTAAGTCATCTTGCCGTAATGAACGTAATAAATAAGCGCGTCCCAATAAGTGACGGGAAACAAGAGGGAATGATAAAAATTCAAGGCGGATATAAAAACTAAAATCGAGAATGCCGACCAATAGATGATCCGATGCTCGCGTTCTTCCAGCGGCTCGGCGGAAAATTCCACGTTCGCAGGTTGGGGGAAATATTTTTTAAGAGCGAAGAAGAGAAGAATTAACGCCAACAGCGAAATCGAAACCGTATAGCGGTTCAGCAGAAAAAAGATGGCGAAACATTCCCATACGAACGTCGTCAGACCGATGCCAATGAAAACCCCGGCGGGAATCTCCACTTGCCGGGGCAACCGTACGAATAAGCGCAAAAAGAAAACGCCCGCCGCTCCTTCCAGCGCCAACGCCAGAATCTCGCAGAACGAATCCCAGTAAAACGAATCGGGAACTCCCCAATGAAAGCGCCCCAATGCCCGGAAGAACGCCGGGAAAACGCCAAGATAAAACGGCTGATGCTTCGCCAGAAAAATCGCGAAACAGACGCTGAACCAAACGAGTAAAAGAATAGGCGTCGCCAACCGGTCGTCGATCTTACGAATGGGCGTTCCACTCCTTCCCGGTAATCATCTGGTAGGCGTCGAGGTAGCGTTTGCGCGTGTTTTCGATGATGCGATCGGGAAGGTTGGGAGGCGGAGGATTTCGGTCCCAGCGGATTTCGTTCAGATAATCCCGCAGAAACTGCTTGTCCAACGCTTCTTGAGGGCCGCCGGGCGAGTAGGTCTCCACCGCCCAAAATCGGGACGAATCAGGAGTTAGAATCTCATCGATCAGCAGGATTTTCCCGTCCAGCATCCCAAATTCGAACTTGGTATCGGCGATGATGACGCCCTGTTCCTGCGCCCGCTTCGATGCGCTTCGATAAAGCGCGATGCTGCGGGCGCGCAACTCTTCGCTTACAGGTCCGCCAACGATATCGACCATCCTGTCGAAGGAGATATTCTCATCATGACCTGCGTCGTTCTTCGTGGCGGGCGTGAACAGCGGCTGCGGCAGTTGTTCAGACTCTTTCAATCCGGCGGGCAGATGGATGCCGCATATACTCTGGTTCTCTTGATACTCCTTCCAGGCGGAGCCGGAAAGGTATCCTCTCACCACACATTCCACTCGCAATGGCTCTACTTTTTTCGTGAGCATCGAACGCAGCTGCAATATTTCTGGGTAGTGGTTGAACGGTTCGGGAAAATCCTCCACGTTGGAAGAGATCATATGGTGCGGCTTCGCTTCCGGCAGTTCGTCGAACCAAAACTTGGACAGCTGCGTCAAAATCGCTCCTTTGTCGGGAACGCCTTGGGGCATAATGCAGTCATACGCGCTGATGCGGTCCGACGCAACCAGGAGCAATCGGTTCCCCAGATCGAAGATATCCCGCACCTTGCCTTTTCTTGTGGGGGCGATATTGGGAATTTGAATTGAGGTAATAGCAGTCATGACAATGCGCTGTTCGCTCCTTTTTTATCCGGCTTGGGAAATAGGTATTTTTTTCGTTTGAGCCTCTTACAAAATTCCACTATTCCTCCCCCAAGCTTGGGGGAGGTTAGGAGGGGGTTGCTTTAAGTCTAACCAAATCAACCCCCCTCTAACTCCCCCCAAGCTTGGGGGGAGAATTTAAAAGCGGATTTTATCAATTTTGCAAGAGTCTCTTACTTTTTTTCGATTTTAATTGCACCCTCGTCTTATTTTCTAAGTCGAAGGGGGTAGTCAGCGCTATGCGTTATTAAACGGAAAATGGCAACATCGCCGGATCCAGTTCTTGCCGCGTATCTACGCCGTTGCGCAGATATTCCGCCGCTTTTTCCGGCGGCATGGGATTGATGTAAAATCCCGTTCCCCATTCGAAGCCCGCCACTTGCGTCAACTTCGGCGTGATTTCCAAATGCCAATG
>JBFMBP010000008.1 GCA_040755155.1 Candidatus Omnitrophota bacterium
GGTTAGGAGGGGGTTGAGATAACTCTAATAAAATCAACCCCCCTCTAACTCCCCCCAAATTTGGGGGGAGAATTGAAAAGAAAATTATACTATTTTTGCAAGAACCTCAATCGAAAATAATTCCAATAAAACAGGAGGATAAACGAATGCAGCGTCAACGCCGAAGAGATTTTTTGCGCCAATCGGGAAAAGGGTTGATTAGCCTGACGGCGGGAGCCATGCTTTTGGGAAGACCGGAGCGGGCCATTTGCGCCAACGAGAGGATTCGGTTCGGAGCCATCGGCTTGGGAGGAAGAGGTTCCGCTCTAGTGCGGGGTTTTGCCTTGGAAAAAGACGTGCAGTTCGTCAGTCTCAGCGATCCTGATGGACGGCGCGGCGGCGATTTGTTCGACATTCTGAAAAGCGAACATAATTCCGCCTTGACTCGCGAGGACGATTTCCGGCGCATTTTGGAGAACAAGGATATCGACGCCGTCATCGTAGCCACCCCCGATCACTGGCACGCGTTGCCGACGATTATGGCCTGCCAGGCGGGTAAGGACGTTTACGTCGAAAAACCCGCTTCCCACAATATCTGGGAAGGCCGCAAGATGGTGGATGCGGCAAGAAAGTACAACTGCATCGTACAAGTAGGAACTCAAACCCGCAGCGCACCTTACGCCATCAAGGCGCTGGAATACATTCAAAGCGGCGCACTAGGGACGATTCCCTTATGCAAAGTCTATAATCTGAAGTCGGGCGATCCATATAAAAAATCTCCCATCAGCGAACCGCCTCAAGACGTGAATTGGGATCTCTGGCTCGGCGCCGCGCCCTTGCAGCCTTACTGCGAAAGCGCAATGAGAGGCGGGTGGCTTTATTCCTGGGATTTCTGCGGCGGCGATATGGGCAACGACGGCATCCACCAACTCGATCTCGCCCGGATGCTGATCGGCAAAGAATACCCCAACGCCGTGCATTGCACTGGCGGAAACCTCGCATATCAAGACGACCGCGAAGTTCCCGATACGCAAGCGGCAACGTTCGATTACGACGATATGATCATGACCTTCGAAATGACGAATTACCCGCCCTATATGGCCAAAACGACCGTCGATTTTCGAAATACCGATCAATATCCCTATTGGCCGCAAAACTCCACCCGGATCGAGCTCTACGGAACCAAACAACTCATGATCTTCGGAAGGCACGGCGACGGTTGGCAAGTTTATACCAATGACGGCGAAGTCGCCGCTCAGGGCAATGGTCCATTTCCCGATGGAGCGCACCGCGAGAATTTTCTTCAATGCCTCCGCAGCCGCCAACTTCCCAACGCCGACATCGAGAAAGGCCATCGCAGCGCCATCCTGGCTCATCTGGGAAATATCGCCTACCGCACGGGCAAGAGAAAATTGCTATTCGACGGGAAAACGGAATCGTTCCTGGGCGATGAATCGGCTAACCGGCTTTTGAAGCGCGACTATCGCAAGCCCTATGAAATTCCGGAGCAAGTATGATCGTTCCAGACAAGGGAATCGATTCATTTCTTTTTCGTCCGGCTATCGACGATGGGTTGCCGTCATTTTTTTTTTCGCATAATATTAATAACTCATGTTACGCACGATGGGAATTTAAAGGAATTTCTTCCTATCGTCGTTTGAATCACGAAAACACGAAATGAAAAAGAAAAACACGAAAAAAAGAATCCATTCGTTCACCCGCCGTTGAAACGGCGGCCATTGTCGTTTGCCCCTTTAAAGGGGCATTTAGTAATAGCCCAGCCTTTCAAGGCTGGGATGAGAAACTTTGTGGAATTAAAGCCTTTTGGCGATTCAAAAGAGCAATAATCCTCAAAATCCAACGTTTTTTCGAACAATTTTTTAGATAGCGCGAAAATACTGGTTGCGTAACATGAGTTAGTAATAGCATTGGAATATTGAATTATCTTATTTGCAATTGAATTTGGGAATGAATTTCTTCGAACGCCTTCAAACCTATTTTATTGTTGGCTTATCGTTGACGTAGGAAAAGGAAGAAGGCGGCCGGAATTTCGCAAGAGTTTAAACTGATCGAATTGGATTCGATTCCATAAAAACTATAACTATATTTAACGTAGAGGGGAGCCATTATGAGCGAACATAATTTTTCACGCCGTATCTTCTTATTGGGTTCCGCCGCTGGATTGGCGGGGTGCAGTACGGTTCCGTCTTTGAAACGGATGGGCTATAAATCGCCCAATGAAAAACTGAATTGCGCCGCCATCGGCGCGGGCGGCAAGGGGGAAAGCGATATCGGTCCCTGCAAAGGCGAGAACGTCGTCGCTCTTTGCGATCCCGATTGGCGCCAGGCGGCGAGATCGTTCCGCAATTTCCCCGACGCGAAAAAATACAAAGATTTTCGCGAGATGCTGGATAAGGAAAAAACGCTCGACGCCGTTACAGTCTCGACGCCGGACAATGTTCACGCCGTCGCCGCCATGGCTTGCATCAAGCGTGGATTGCATGTTTACGTTCAAAAGCCGCTGACGCATGACATTTACGAAGCGCGCATGTTGAAAGAAGCCGCCCGCAAGTATGGCGTCGCCACTCAGATGGGCAACCAAGGTCACTCGGAAGAAGGCATCCGCGTCTGCTGCGAACTCATCTGGGCGGGCGCCATCGGCAACGTCCGCGAAGTGCACGCTTGGACCAACCGCCCTATCTGGCCGCAAGGCATTCCCAATATGCTGGATGCGGAACCGATCCCTGAAGACGACGAGGGAAAACCCTCGATCGATTGGGATGTCTGGTTGGGACCGGCGCCCTACCGTCCCTTTAACCATGCGTATGCTCCCTTCAACTGGCGCGGCTGGTACGACTTCGGCTGCGGCGCTCTCGGCGACATGGCCTGCCATATTCTCGACGCTCCCAACTGGGCGTTGATGCTGTCGGGAGGACCTACCAGCGTCGAGTGCATCAAAATCGAAGGCCGGAATAAACAAACTTTCCCCAATAAATCCATCATCAAATTCGAATTCCCCGCCCGCGGCTCGATGTGCGCGCTCGATCTTTATTGGTACGATGGCGGCCTATTGCCTCCGCGTCCGGCGGATATTCCCGAAGACGTCCGATTGGGCGAAGGCGACAACGGCTCGCTCTTCATCGGCGATAAGGGTTACCTCACCACCGGCACTTACGCAGGCGGGACGCGGCTGCTTCCCAAGGAATTGGACGACGCATGGAAAGGCAAAGCGCCGAAAGTCCTTACTCGCGCTCCAGGCAACAATCATCATCAGGATTGGCTGCGGGCCTGCAAAGGCGGAGAGCCTGCCGGTTCCAATTTCGACTACGCCGCTCCTTACACGGAATGGATTCTGGCCGGAAGCATCTCTACGCGTTTCGAAGGCAAGTTGGAATACAATGCGGAAAAGATGCGCTTCACCAACAACAAGGAAGCCAATCAGTACGTCAAGCGCCAATACCGCAAAGGCTGGAGCCTGAACATGTAATCTACATTCAATCTTATCAACAAACGAAGCGGCCCTCGCTAGCATGACGAGGGCCGTTTTTCTTTCTATGCCGGCAAATCCTTTTTTACAGGAATTTACAGTTGAGAATTCGTTCCCGTGATACTATTCCGTTTGGATGGGATTATCCATTTACCTATAAATCACGATGATGGAATGAATTCCCCGATGCAGCGACGGCTAGACGCTTCTTCACGTTTTTGGCGTTCTTTTTCATTTCTATTTCTTTGCGCCTTGGCTTACGGAGTGGAATCTCCGCCTGTACGTTTCGGGAGAGCCGATATCTGCATTTCCGATATAATTTTTCAAAAAGAATTTCTCTCTCAAGCCGATCCTATCCATGCCTTGGTTCAATTCGCTCAGCCGCTCGCTCCCGGCGATCGCCGGGAGTTGGAAGCATCCGGCGTGCGCTTTTTACACTATATCCCTGAAAACGCTTATTTCATCTCCGCCAATGCGGAGAAGATGAATGCGCTGCGTCTAGCGCCGTCCACGGTAGGCGCAATTCCGGTTCCCGGCGAGTTGAAACTGGATTCATCCCTCCAACGAAAAGCAGAGGCGGCGAAATCGGCGGCGAGAAATAACAATCCTCCCGAATATATGAATCTCAAAATCGTTTTCTTTCAGGATACAGCCTACAAACAAGCTAGCCGGACGCTGCTCGCGCATGGAGCAATTCTTGAGGCAGCTCGGCAGGGATTCGATTATCATCAAACCATCGATTCCGTCTCTTTGCCTTTGGACGAGATTCAATCGCTGGCGCAGGAGGATATCGTTTTCCTTATCGCCGAAACCGATCCGCCCAACGTTCCCTGCAATTTGATCGCTCAAGATACGTCCAACATCGACGAAATCCAGCCTAGAGGGGGAACAGGCTATAACCTCGACGGTTCCGGCGTAACGGCGGGCGTCTGGGATTCGGGTGGGGTTCGCGTTACGCACGAGCAACTGCGGGGGCGAGCCGTTCAAGTGGACGGCGACGCTCCCAATTATCACGCCAGCCACGTCGCGGGAACCATCGCGGGCGGCGGCAAGGGAAATCCGACGGCGGAAGGAATGGCGCCGAACGCGAAACTGCTGTGTTGGAACTATATCAATGATCTTCAGGAAATGCAGAGAAACGCCGATAAAATTACCGTTTCCAACCATTCCTACAAAGCTAGCGCCGGATGGGAATACGATCCCCAAACTAGCTTGTGGCATTGGTACGGCGATCCGGAATTTGATTCTTCCCCATCTCAACTCTTTGGGCGATATTCTTCTCGCACTCACGCTTGGGATCGCATCGTCTACGAACAAAACTTGATCGCCGTGTTAGCGGCGGGCAACGACCGGGACGGCGAAACGCCGCTGCCGGGGACGGCGTACGTTCTCAACCAGGGGCCGGAAATTTCTATGATTTCCCGCCCAAAGGATGGCGGCGCCAATGGGTATAACACCATCACATCGCTGGGCGCCGCTAAAAACGTCATCACGGTGGGCGCGATCTACGACCTGTTTCGCGAACCGCCCAAGCCGGACGATTCCAGCATGACCGATTATTCCAGCTGGGGACCAACGGCGGATGGCCGCGTGAAGCCCGATCTTGTCGCCAACGGCGCGGGATTATTATCCATGTCGTCGAATTCGGACTCCGCTTACGAAAGCATGGGCGGCACATCTTCCTCCGCTCCCGTCGTCGCCGGCGCTATTGCCTGCCTGACGCAGTTATACCGCCAGCGCTTTGGCAACGCCGATCCCGATGCGGCGGGGATGAAATGCATATTGATCCACACCGCCATCGATGGGGGATCGAACGCCGGCCCCGATTATCGCTTCGGTTGGGGACTATTGGATGCGCGGGCGGCGGCGGATTTCATCCTGCTGCACGGCAATCTCGGCCGCTATCTCGATTACGGCGCCTATCTCGGCGATCCTATCGTTTACGAGGCATCGTATATTGGCTACGGCCCGATTACGGCTACATTGGTTTGGACGGATCCGCCGGGCGTTCCTGCAACCGGCGCTATCGGGAGCGATCCTCCCAATGTTATCAACGATCTTGACTTGTTGCTTACCGGTCCGGGCGGAACCTATTATCCCTGGACGCTCGATCCATCTTATCCCGATCAGCCTGCTCGCCAGAACACAGAAAACCACCGCGACAACGTGGAGCAAGTCTTTATCAAAAAACCTGCTAAAGGCGCTTACTCCCTACGCATTCAAGGACGAGTAAATCTGGGCGATTCGCAAGGATACGCCCTTTGCATCACCGGTTTGCAACTCACGGGCCGGAAACCCCGCCTTGCGATTCTCAGCCCCAAAGCGGACAGCGTCGTCGACGGCGGCGTTTCCATTGCCGTGCAGGCGGGAAGCGGTGCTGGCGTTTCACGCGTCGTTATGAAAGCCGACGGCGCCATTCTGGACGATCCAGCGACGTCCGCCAAGGAGGGCGACGTTTTTCTCTTCCCATCCCCAGTGGAGACGACGCAGACGGCGGTTTGGGATTCTTCCAGAGCGGCGAACGGCGAACATGTCTTAGAAATATCGGCCACGAGCGCCGACGGCGCATCCACAACAAAAAACATCAGCGTATTCGTTTACAACGAACCGGCATCGCCTTTGTCTCTTGCAACAAACGCTTCTCCCCTCATAGGAAGAATCTGGCCGGAATCGGACGGGGATTGGTATACGATACAACCGTCCGTTAACAGTTCGTACATCATTGAAACGCACGCCTTTCCCGATCAAATCAGCCCGGACACCCATATCGCGCTTTATGGCCCATACTCCAGAGAACTCCTCATCGCCAGCGACGACGACGGCGGAATCGGAACCTTTTCCAAAATCGTACGCAATTTGGAGAAAAATCGAACTTATTATCTAAGAGTAACCGGCAACCAATACGAAACGGGATTTTATTCCATTGATATCAAAACCAATTTGGCCAGCGTCGAAGCATGGCAATTGTATTGATCCGCTTTCCTCTTGCATTGAATATCCCTAAAATAAAAAAGTGGATGAATGAAGCAATAGTATTTTGAGGACGTCGTCATGATGGATCAAAATCGAAACCAAGCAGAAATCGTATGGAAGATTCTATTATTAGCCAGCATCCCCACTGCGCTTATTGGCGTCGTACTTTTTTTCCTTATGGATAAGATCTCGGCGGCGCCATTACTATAGCCGGAGTAATGGACTTTCTCATCGGTTTTTTCGGCGCGAAGCGCTTCAAGAAAAAATAGGATGACAATCCAAACAGCGGCTCTAGCGCGGATAAATGGGGCGCATAGTGGAATTATATGAAATGGGATGCGATTCGGCAGCGGTGGGCGGAGCGGTCTGCTCGCGAAAAACGCTTCTTAAGGGCGCTGTTCGCCGCCTTGGTTCTCTATACGGTTTATCAATATATCGAAGGAACGTTCGTATTCAACGCCGGAACCTTCGAACAGGATTTCACCGCTTATTACGCCGCCGCTATGGCTCTAAACCAGGGACAGCCTATTTACAATTCCGGCCCCTGGCCGTTATCGCGAGACAATCCTCTGATCGGCGTTCCCGTAATAGACGGGAAGAATCCACGCCCCCATCAATATTATCTTTATCCCCCTTTTCTTGCCTGGAGTCTGCGGCCATTGTCGAGGCTGCCCTTTTGGACAGCGGAATGGATTTGGAATATTCTCATGGCGGCGGCGTATTGGCTGGGAGCCGTTATGTTTCTCCGTTGCGCCGCCCGCAGCCTCTTAAGCCGCAGCGAGACGGCGGCGGCTTTGATCCTTGCGGCGTTTTGGGCGCCGATGTTTTTGGCATTCCGCGTGGGACAGATTACCATCATGGTGATGGCGGCGTTGGCGCTGCATTACGTCTGGGCCATTAACAAACGCGATGGCCTGTCAGGTTTGGCGTTGGGAGTGGCCGCCGCGCTGAAAGTAACGCCGCTCTTCTTTCTGCCGCTATGGTTCTTTTGGCGGCGTTGGAAGATCGTTGTAAGCGCGCTGATTACTCTCATTATCATTTTATTGATTACTGGATGGCGGCAAAACCTTCAATTT
Organism: Candidatus Omnitrophota bacterium; assembly: GCA_040755155.1. Lineage (NCBI taxonomy): Bacteria > Pseudomonadati > Candidatus Omnitrophota > Candidatus Omnitrophota bacterium. The sequence continues at coordinate 7,516 of JBFMBP010000008.1, forward strand.
GTGACGGGGATAATGCCGCAAATCTCTTTGGGAGAAAATCATCCCATTAATCATACCTTAATGGGCGTCTATTTGGGACAAGTTTTAAAAAACTGGGGTTGGTTAAACGCAGACGATTATCGTTCCATCGCGGTTGCGCATACGCTCATGCGGCTTTTGCTGATGGCGGGCTGGATCGCAACCTGGTGGGGAGCATGGCGGCCTCACGACGAAAGAACTGTATCGTTGGGCTTCGCTTGCGCCTTAGCCGCTTCCATCATCTGGACGCCGGTGGCGCGGCTGCACGATTACATTTATCTCTATCCGGCGCTGATTCTCCTTTACATCGATCTAAAAAAAGCGAATTCTTGGTTGGGCTGGGCTATTTTGGTTTTCTCCATAGCGGCGCTGACAAGAAATCTATCTCCCTGGCTGGAGATGTTATCTTTCGACGCCATTTCGCGAGAAATCCTGATTCGGCCTCATTTGATGGCGGCGGGCGGAATTTGGGGATTCACGCTCTACCGGCGATTGAGGTTGCTTTATGGACGTTGAACATTCCCGCTTCGCATTTATTCGCCGCCGCGCCCTAACCGCGCTTGGCTTAATCGCTTTATTGGCGTTGGCTTTATGGCTGAGAATCGATTCGCTGGATTGGGGAATGCCATTCCGATTGCATCCCGACGAATGGAAATACGTTTCCGGGGCGGCGAAATGCCATCAGGGAGAATGGAATCCGAAATATTTCCGCAATCCTCCCGGCTTCACTTACCTTAACGCGTTATTTTATCCCCTCTGGCTGCGGCTGCAGACGCCGGTGGAGGTTCCCGCCTGGCTGGGCATCGACCCCCAATTCCTCAAGCCTTCGGATAATATCGAAGCGGAATATTTGCATCGTCCCTTCGATTTGACGATGGGATCGCGGATGCTCGCCGCCATTATGGGCGCGCTCACCGCCGCCGCCGTTTATCTATTGGCGAGGGAGAGATGCTCGCAGCCAATCGCCATGATCGCCGCTCTGCTATCGGCGGTTTCGTTCGCCAATGTCCGCGAGAGCCATTTCGCGGTGAACGACTCGTCTATGACCTTATTCTTGACGTTGTCGCTGTGGCTGGGACTGTTTTCGATGCGCCGCGGCTCGTTCCGACTCAGCCTCGTCGCTTCGGCGTTGGCGGGAATCGCGGCTGCCATGAAATACAGCGCTGCGCCGTTGGTTCCCGTCCTTATGGTTTTCTGGGGCGCCGCGAAATGCCAAACGGAAAAGAAAAACAATTGGAAATCGTGGATGCTTGAACTCCTCGCCATTGGCGGATTGTCTCTCGCTTGCTTCTTCGCAATCTGTCCTTTTCCCATCTCCGATCCTTCCGCCTTCTGGCCTGACTTTTGGGAACAATATCGCCGAGCCAATATTTTAGCGCCCGGCCAGGAGAAGACCGGATTCGCTCTACTCGCCCTCAATTCCTTCCTTGTCAGCGAAGGATGGGCGTCGGTTATTCTGGCGATCGTAGGCTTTGGCGTCCTCGTTAAGCAAAGAAGATGGGAATGGCTTATATTCCCGCTGCTGTTCTTTGCCGTATTGGCGAAGCATTCTATGTTCTTCATTCGTTATTGCATGCCCATTATGCCTTGGATTTCTCTATGGGCCGCCGTGGGGATTGACGCTTTGGCGCAGCGGGCGAATCGACGCTTCGCGGCGGTTCTGCTGGCAAGCGCATTAACCATCGCTTGCCTTATCGAACCGTTGGCGAAAGATATTCGCGCCAACTGGCTGCTGAAACAAACGGATACTCGCATCGAATGTATGCGTTGGTTTCTCGAAGAAGGAAATAAGAACGGACTAATGGCCGTCGATCAATACAGCATTCCCATAAGTTATAAAAGCGTCAGCGAACCGTTGACGAATCCCTTTCGCAACTTTATTTGGATCGATCGATTGCCTTCGAAAGATTTGACGAAGTTGGATGCGATCGAGAACGCCCAAGCCGCTTACATAGCGGTCGGTACATTCGCCGCCTTTCCCGGCGGTTTTCCCGATTCCTATGAAGAACGAAGAACAGCGATTAAAACATACGCGGGCGGGAACAAACCGATAAAACGATTCATCCCTTTCGAAAAAGAATGGAATCCCGCTCCCGCCGATCTGGAAGATACGTATACGCCCGTTTCAAATTTATGGGGAAGAAATCAGCCGGGTCCGGCGATCGAGATTTTTACGATGTCTTATCGCAATCAACAATAGCATTCGTAGAATGTTTACCCTTTAATTTCACTCGAATTGCTCTTGCTGCATCCCATACAACTACGAATGTAAGGCAATACAGGAACAGGTCTCCGATTTTGGCATACAACGAACGTTTTTCCGGAATAAAAAGAGGAAACGACTTTATCGCGCGATCTGCGGGAGTAGTTTCGGAACCGGTTACAGGCTCGCCGGTAGTGCGAATAAATGCGCCATATCCTCGATTAGTGGATCGCGCCAAGGGAATGCGATATTCAACGGCGCAAAACTTGGACATGGCGTAATCGACATAAGGAATGGAAGTTTTATTGAAAGAATAGAAACTGGACATATGGACAATAACATTCCCGCCCAAGCGGATTCCGCTGCGGAGATGCTTTTGGCTATGCAGATCGTAACAAAGCGCGGGAATGTACAATGTTCGGTTATCAATAGGAAGTACTTTTTCCTCATTCCCAGCTTGGTAATGGTCCTCTTTTCTACCGGTTAAAAGAGGATGCGGCGAAGATTCGAAGAATGGAATCAGGGCGGTTTTTCGATACCTCATGGCTTCCGTTCCATCGGGCAAAATAAGCCGCGCCGCGCAATATTCGATCGCAGGCGTCGCATCGTGGATTTCTTCCATTGAACTGTATAGGATGGATTTCTGGAGGCGGGACGCCAGCGATGAGACTTTCTCATGTAATTTCGATTCGTTTTTACGAGTAACTTGAATCGGCAGTTCCGGCCATACGATGACGGTTGCCTGCGGAAAGCGCTTTGCGGCCAGTTCGGTCATTTCGGCGGCGGAATAACCTCCTTTGGGATTCTGCCGCAGCAGCGAAGCCAACGGTTCATTCGGCAGAAAGCGTGTTTCCAATACAGCGATGTTTGCATAATGGCCATCCACCACCAGTTCCAAATTCTTTTGTTCACGAATACGATACATGCCATAACCGGCAACAAATGAAACTGTCAGCAATAAGCAAAGAGTATATTTTAAAAACTGCCTTCGATCCTGCCAAACGAAATATAAAATTTCCGCCGACAAGAAATTGACGAATAGCGTTAAAAAGACGACCGCATAAACACCTCCCAAGTCGGCGGTTTGTATGGCGATAGGCTGATCGTGGATCATCAGCGCCGGATTGATCGGGAAAACGGCGGGCGTCCAGGCGATCAAAACCGTCAACCATGCGGCGCTATAGAAGGTAGTTAAGATTCCATTGTCCCGCCGATGCGGCGATGCAAAACTAAAAACAACAAAAGGGAAAAAGAAGCAGGAAAAAAAGAGAACAAAAAACAAAGCGGAATAATGCCAATGGACGAACAAATCGAAGATGATTTTCCCGAAAACGCCCCATTTCTCCGGCAGACAATACCAACCGCCGAACATCAATCCATGAACGATTCGTTCCTTCCAACCCGCCCGGCGCAGAGCCAAAAACCAAAAAGAAAAACATATCCAGGCCAATGTAGAATGCGCGCCGATATTGGGAAAGGCCATCCACGACAGAAAACCGGATATCTGCGTCAATAAAAAGCGGTTCCAACAATTGGAACCGCTTACAAACAACTTGATTGTATGGCTAACCTTCATTCAGTTTAATTCCCTGGTAGAAAAAATTTCAAAACCG
>JBFMBP010000009.1 GCA_040755155.1 Candidatus Omnitrophota bacterium
AAATTCCATTCCCTCGCCCTCTGGGAGAGGGTTAGGGTGAGGGATTTTAAATTCAACAAATTCATGCTATTAGATTTGTTGATATTTTCGATTAAGGAATTAGACTATCCTTAACTTAACGACATTGTCTCCTAACCTCCCCCAAGCTTGGGGGAGGAATAAAGGAATTTTGCAAGAGGCTCCAAAATCAAAAAAATTCCTTCCCCCAAGTTTTTTTTCCGGCTTGGGGGACTTTTTTGGGAAGCATTACGGCGCTTATTCCAGAATTGTTTCTACACGCTTCAGCAATTCTCTAAAAGACGGACGCAGCGCCTGATAGGATTCGAAGTAGTTTTTATATTTATTGAGACGGATATCCGTTCGATCGAAACGCTCTTTTTGGATGAAATAATAGACGGCGGAAAAGAGCGTCTGCTCCATCGCGATTTTGATCTCTTGCGATTGATAAAGAGCATTGAAGCATTCCCCGATCCGCTCCCATTCCGGCGTCTCGCGCAGAGCGGCTCCGGCGGCGGTTTGCGGCGCCAGTTGAACGCACAAGCCGATCCCCTCGGCGGCTAGCGGCGCCATCGACTCCAGCGCCTCGGCGATGCGCTGAATCTCTTCCCGCAGCCGCGAAAGGCTGCTCGCCGAAGGTTGCAACTCTGCCAAGCGTTGGCGCAACGTCGCTTCTTGGAGAGCATAACGCCGCAGCGCTTCTTCCAGCGTCATGATTTCCGTCCCGTCCAACAACGCGCCGCCTTCGGTGGCGTCGATGATCTTTGCCTGAGTACGGCGAAATTCCTCGCCAAACTGCCGGATGTACAATGCCATGATCTGCGAGGTAGGAACAAGTTTTCCCCTAACGCCGTTTACCCAGACAATCTCTTCCCGCAGCGGTCTGGCGTTGAATCGAGGGCCAAGATCGGCTTGCAAAACGCCCTCTTCGATTTTGCCGTGTTCGCGCCGCAGCGCCGAGGCGGCGGCGTGCGTCGTTCCCCCCTCCGGATCGAACGCTAGATCGAGGCCAACGAATATGATGGGATCGGCGCCCAATTCACGGGCGAGATAGAACGCCGTATGGCCCACGGAGCCGCCTTTGGGTAGATAACCGTAAGGTCCGGCGGTCTCCTCCAGCCAGCGCGTGAACGCCGCCTTCTCCAAATTCAAAAACATCCGCCGGTGGGGCCATCGCGCTGGTATGGCGAAGTAGACTTCGGGATCGAAGGCGAGAATCGTGTTCGGAGCGGGAACGACGTTTTCGAAATGCTTGGCGTTCAATTCCGTAGGATCCGTGGAGACGACGAAATCGGGATCGACGCCTTGGTTCTTCAGCGTCCGATAGGCGGTATCTACGCAGAAAATCGTGAAGCCGGACTGGGCTTGGCGCAGCAGAAAAGCGTTCTTATCCAGCGATGGTCCCGCTGCGACGACGATGGCGGGCCGCTTGTTTAGTAAATTTCCCGCCTCCCGCAATCCGAAAGAATGTACGGCGGCGGGAAGATTGAGCCATAAGTTTTTTTGAATGGTTGCGCCGGAACGGATCATCAAGTCGAATTCAGCGCGCGCGAGGCGCATCCGCTGCCGCAGAATTTCGAAAGCGTTTTGATAGTAGGCGCGATAGAGTTTTTGCGAGGGAGGATGAACTACCGCCTGCAACTTGCCGCTGACTAAGGCGGGCGTAATCTTTCGCACCAATTCACCCCATGCATTCAAGTCTTCGCCGATATGAATATAGACGCGGGGATCGGATAAGATATCGTCCAGCCGGGTAACCTCCATCGCCAGCCGCAAAATTCCCGCGTCCCGTTCGACGAGGACGAGATCGAAGAACTCCTCGCGATGCCGGTCCCACAAAAGCCGCAACGAATACCCCAAGCCGCATCCTGCGAACAAGGGGATGTAGATCGAAGAATGATCGATAGATGAAATATCTCGCTCCGCTTCCCGCAGCGGATCATAGCGGCTATGCCAAAACTCGGCCTTTCCATCGTCCGCGATGATTTCCAGAGTTGGCGCGCCGCTGCGCGTATCCAGGAGCCGATAATGGCGAGGATCGGGAGCGGCGCGGTCGATGGCGTCCGCCAATTCCGGCCGCGTTTTTCTTAAAGCGTCGAGGTTGCGGGCGTAATGATCCATATTCGTTTCTTAAAGCGAGGGATAAAACTAACTCAATCAGCGCCTTCCCCAAACAAGAGCGGCGCCGCCCAAAAAGCGCGGTCGGTAGGCGTATCCCGTATCGCGAAATCCGCATCGATCGAGCAGCGATTGCAATTCCTGCGGCGGATGAAACGCTTCCGCCGAAGCCGTCAGATAAGAATACATGCTGCGCGAATGGGCGAACCATTCCCCTAAGAAAGGAACGATCCGCTTCATATGGAACTGGTGGAACGGCGCCAAAATCGGCCATTCCGTTCCCGCCGTGTCCAGGCTGACGAAGAGAGCGCCGGGCTTGAGAATGCGATGCAATTCTCGCAGCGCCGTCTCCACCGATTTGACGTTGCGTAAGCCGAAGCCGGAAGCGGCGCCGTCGAACGAGGCGTCGAGAAACGGCAGGTTTTCTGCATCGCCGCCGATCCAAACCACGGAATCGGCGTTCGGATTTCTTGATTTGCCCACCGACATCATTTTCCAGGAAAAATCCAACGCGGCGGTCAATCCCTGACCGCCATTCCGAATAGCGGCGCGATAGGCCAGGTCTCCCGTCCCGGCGCAAAGGTCGAGAATGCGCATTCCCGGCCGGATGGCCAACCGCCGAACCGTTTCGCGCTTCCAGCGCCGATGCAAGCCCATCGTCATCACGTCGTTGAGTAAATCGTACTGTAAAGCAATACTGTCGAAACCCCGACGCACGAAGCCGGGTTTGGATTCGACATCGGGCAAATGGAAATCGGGAGGATTTTCATTTGGATCCATTTTTTCTCGATAGGTTCGCCGTTTCAACATAGGGATTATTATTGGTTTACGGTATTTTGGAAAGATTACATCAAGAACCATTGTCAGGTATAATAATTAAATTATCATAATCGGGAATGTTATTTTTCATAATCCATTCCGAGATATTACCCGCAGAGTTAAGCGGCATGAGCCAAAAATGGAGTTGTGGAATGACCAGACTCAACCGAAAAGCATTTACGCTTATCGAATTATTGATCGTCGTCGCCATTATCGGCGTATTGGCGGCTATCGCCGTACCCAATTTTCTTAACGCGCAAATGCGCGCCAAGATCGCTAATGTGCAAGCGGAACTGCGCAACCTCAGTTCGGCTTTGGAAATGTACCGCATGGATCGGGGCATGTATCCGCCCTGGCGGACGTTCCAAAACGGCGATATCTGGCCGGTTTCCCGCCGTCTCCATCCCCTGACGACGCCCATCTCCTATATGTCTTCGATCGGACAAGACCCCTTTTTGAAAAAAATAGGCGGTCAGACGGTCATAACGCAGGAGCATTGGGCCTACGATTCTTACGATTATATCGACGCATGGACGATGATTCATACGATCAAGAATACAACACTAAGCGACTCCTGCTATTGCTCGGAATGGCGGATGGCCAGCGCTGGTCCCGATGGCTTGCAAACCTATGGCCGGGTTGCCATATTCGACGCCTCCAATGGGCTGAAAAGCGTCGGCGATCTCATCCGCATCGGCCCCAGGGCATCCTATCCCTGCGACGATTCTCTGTTGAAAAAACTGGGCGGTTGATCGGATTGATTGCTGTTTTAGAGAATAAAGGCCGCGTTTAGCCTTCGGGCGTAAACCCGGCCTTTTTTATAATCTCTTTCCATTTTTCAATAGTATGGGCGCGAGAATGGATTTATAATGAGGCTCTTGCAAAATTGATAAAGTCCGCTTTTAAATTCTCCCCCCAAGCTTGGGGGGAGTTAGAAGGGGGTTGATTTAGTTAGACTTAAAACAACCCCCTCCTAACCTCCCCCAGGCTTGGAGGAGGAATAATTGAATTTTGCAAGAAGCTCAAATGGAAAATCTTTCGGAGAAAAAAGGAAGGGAAATGAATATGAACCGCGTATCTTTTTTTGTAAGACCGATGATCGCTGTTTCCATCTTTTTCGGCGTAATATCCATCGCCTGGCCGCAATCCGTCGCCGTCAATAGCGCCGGAGGCGCCGATTACGCAACGATTGGCGACGCGCTGAAAGCCGTGAAAGCGGACGCCGCCGAACCGAACGTCATTACGATCGCCGGCGGCAGTACTTATGAAGAAGGCCTCCTCATCGATGTTCCCGTTACGATCAAAGGACAATCGAAAGACGACCGTCCGATTCTTCTCTTGAAGAAAGCGGGCGGCTCCGTGCGAGGAGATCATGGCATAGTCAATATTGCGGCTGTCGATATCGCGTTGGAAAATCTGATTCTTATCCCTGCTAAGGATTCGGGCGTGAAACGAGCTGTTTGCATCGAACCGTTGAAAGACAGCGATAAGTTCAACGTCGTCATCCGCAATGTATTGGTTTCGGCGAACGACGGAAACAATAAGCCGATTTCCGTGGATGGGATGGAAATGAATTTCCAGGAAGGCGACGCTTCCGTTCCCTTCCTGGACGACGGAATTTGGATGTTGGCTTCCTATGGCCGTCCGCATGGAACGGTCGACGTGCTGTTGGAAGACGACGTCGTCACCCATTGCGATTCGGGAAAAGATCCGGCTAAAATCACAGCCAATTCGGACGGCCTCGTCCTCGGCGGCGTCAACGTAACCTTGACCATGCGCAATGTCGTCTCCTCCTACAACGACCGTTACGGCATCCAGATCATCTCGGCGGATACGCCATCCTTTACGCCCATCGTCCATCTTGAAGGAACATCCAGCAAGCCGATCATTTTCAAAGGCAATGGCACTCAAGGCATCCAAGCCTGGACCGGCGAGAATCACTGGAGCTACGTCGATTTTATCGAAAATACTCAAGGAACCCGCATCGATATCAGCTCCTGCACGCTGGAAGGCGATCATCTTCTCTTCGCGGACAACAAAGAAGCCATTCACCAATATTCGCTGCCCTCGTCGAGCGATGAATTGACCTACAAACTAAGCGACTGCACTTTTTTCCGCAACGAAACGGACATTATGATCAATCCGGCGACGGATGACGCCGCCGCTATGAATGGATTGGGAACGTTCGCTATCGAAATGAAAGACAGCGTCGTTGCCGGAACATTGATCTACCTGATCAATTCGACGGTGACGGAGATTCCCGAAGGATTTACCCAATTCGAGAAAGTAAGTTACGACCATTGCGCTTTAGTAGAAGAAGGGGAGTTCGCCGTTTACAAAGATTTCGAAGGGTTGCCCGTCATCCCCGTTTTGACGAATAACATTTCCGCCGATCCGAAATTTCTGTCGGTGGATTGGGGTGGCGAGGATTACCTGCGCGTCTCTGCGGACGCCTATCGCAACGCTTCGTCGACGGGCGGCCTACTGCGCGGCGCGCGGCCTTTCGCAGGGGAAACTGTTGTTGATGCATGGATGGTTTATTAGGTGAAAATCATAATCAGGGCGGGCTGCGTATTTAGCCCGCCCTATTAAGGCTATTTATCTTCGACGAATAGGATTGGATCACGCACGCGCACGGCCTCCGCTTCTATATAAGGAAGAATGCGTTTTTTCAGCGCTTTACCGCCCCACCCCAACGCGGCAACGAAGAATTAAGCCATCTTGTAGAACAATGGTTGATACATCGGCTCTGGAATATCTCGATTTTCCGCTTTGGCGGCTTCTAGCCAAGCTTCTTTAGCAATCAATACTTCTTTTAACGCTTCTTCGGGACTCTCCCCAAAAGCCGAACAATACGCAAGATCAGGAATGTCAGCGATGTATCCCTCGTCATCCGCACTATAAAAGATATTGATATGATAATCTTTCATGGATTTTCCTCCGTTGGGAGATCGTATCTTTCGATTAGTTTGAGAAATTGACGTATTTGATAAGGTTTAGCCTTCCCTTTATAATCTTGTAAATTTAAAAATTCTCTAATTTTAGGATGCCGATAAATATGGTGGCTTCCTTTCCGCCGTTCCAAGGTGAATCCCAACGATTCGATTAAACCAATCAAGTCATTAAAATGAACATTCTGCTGATTCCGAATAATTCGTTCCAGCAACTCTATATGGTTCATAGGATATTTTCTGATCCCCGAATTCCTGAATGAATTGAGTAAAGATGGAACGGCAAAAAGTCAATTTTTTGTGGTACGGGCTTCCAGTCTGTACAAGATATAGCTCAGGTAAGATGCCTGCACCACAATAGGTAGTCGCCTAATAGCATCATCAATACTATTTGCCGGATCGTCAGTAAAGAATTACCTAATAACTATACTATTCGTGTAAATGGAAATGATAAGAATAATGCCATATTCCTCCCCTTTACTCTATTATAACTCCTTCTTCGGCGCCGCAATCCTCGTAATTCCGGCAAAAGATCAAAAACTGGCTTCGCTTTATCTTCGCCACCTAGCGGCCTCAAATCAGCTAAAAAGGAGCCGTTCGATTTCTTTACGAGATTTGTCAAAATGAATCGCGATGGATTGGAGAATATTATTCAATGTTCCAGGCTTCAATGGATCGTGATGCGGAATGGTAATATGATGTTCGCTGCGTTCCTGCGTCGTTAACCGGATATGGCCTCCCTTTTGCCGGGTGACATCGTATCCCAAGCGGTGAAGCGTTTTAGCTAACTGAACGCCTGAGATATCTCTAGGCGGTTTCATAATGCGATGATCTCTTCCCGGACGTAATGCAGATGAACGATTTTCGGCTCTTGTCCTTCCTCAAAATGACATCGCACCGCATCCCGAACTCGTTCGTGTAATTGTTCGATTTGATCCGCTTGAGTAAAGATCGGCTCGCTAAGGGCGCGTGCGTTATAACCGCCTTCTGGATCTTCTTCGACCACGAAAATGATTTCCTTGTCGATCATAATAATATCCTCATGGATTGTTTTACGTTATTATAACTCCTTTTTCGGCGCTGCATTGTCTAGGATGGCGGCAAAAGAACAAAGGCAGGCTTCGCCATGCCTTTGCCACCCAGCCATCCCGCCATGGATCGCCTGAGAATTCAATTATCGCTTTGTCCCTTGATGGATGAAGCTCATAAATTCGGTTCGAGTGAGGCGGTTGGTGCGGAAAAGGCCGCGCATGGCGCTTGCGACGGTTTTGGAGTTCGTCTTTTCCACGCCGCGCATCATCATGCACATGTGCTCCGCTTCCGTTACGACAGCTACGCCCGCCGGTTGAATGGCTTTCTCGATGGCGTCGGCGATTTGCTGCGTCAAGCGCTCCTGCAGTTGCAGGCGGCGACTGAAGACCTCCACCAGGCGCGGCATTTTCGATAAGCCCAATACCTTGCCTTTCGGGATGTAGCCGATATGCGCTTTGCCGAAAAAGGGAAGCAGGTGATGTTCGCACATGCTGAAGAAATCGATGTCGGTTACAACGACCATTTCGTCCACTTCTTCTTCGAAAATCGCTTTATTGATGACCGCTTCGATATCCAAGTGGTAGCCGTGAGTGAGAAATTTCCAGGCGCGGGCCACGCGCTCCGGCGTTTTCATAAGTCCTTCCCGATCGGGATCTTCGCCGATGCGTTCGAGTAACTTTCGCGTCAGTTCATCGATGGATTCCGCGCCATCGGCGGAAACGAGGATCGGTTGGGGCGATAGGGCTTGCATGGACAAGGGATTCCTTTCCTTCGTTACATATCGCATAGTTTATGCGCCCGTATAGGTTACGGAATTGTTGTCCGATTCCCAAAGACGGATTCGGCTTAACATTCCCCCCGGAATTTTATCCGCCAAAATCTTCCAGAATAGGACAACCATATTCTCCATCGTCGGATTGACGCCTTCCAAAAACGGAACGTCGTAATTCAGGTGGCGATGATCCACGCAATCGACGATCTCCTTGCGGATAACCGCGTCCAATTCGTCGATGTTTACGATCATGCCCGTTTTAGGATCGGGTTCGCCTTGGATGCTGATTTCCAAAGCATAAGTATGCCCATGCCCATGAAGATTGGCGCAGGCGCCGAAGATAAGCCGATTTTCTTCTTCGCTCAAGTTGGGATTGTAGAGCCGATGAGCGGAACAAAAGCGAATTTTTCGCGTCAATTCAACGGTCACGATCGTTTTTCTCCATTTTCCCGTTGGCGTGGGACGAATTGGGAAGGTTTGGACATGACGGATTCATGAAAGTACGGGCAACGGGCGATTCGCATTGGCGATGCTGATTTGCTGCGCGACCAATTCGGCGGCTTTCATGAATTCCGCCGCAATAGGAGAATCCGGCAACGCGACGACGATCGGTTTTCCTTTGTCGCCGCTCTCTGCGATCCGGGGATCGATGGGAATGCGGCCCAGAAATGGAATTTCGTATTCCCGCGCCAAGACTTCGCCGCCGCCGGAACCGAAGATCGCATAATGTTTATTATTGTCGGGGCATAGGAAATAGGACATATTTTCCAATACGCCTAACACGGGAACTTCCACTTTACGGAACATCATGATGGCGCGCTTCACATCCGCCTGAGCGACGAGTTGCGGCGTCGTTACCATCACCGCTCCGGCCAAGGGCGCCAAGTGGGAAAGGCTCAATTGCGCGTCGCCTGTTCCCGGCGGCATATCGACGACGAGGTAATCGAGTTCGCCCCAAATTACGTTGCGCAAAAATTGCTGCACCAGGCTGTGCAGCATCGGCCCGCGCCACACAACCGGCGTATCTCCCGGCGCGATCAATCCTACGGACATCATTTTCAAGCCGAAAACTTCCGGAGGGATGAGCATATCCCCTTTGATAATGGGTTGAGCCGTCGAGCCGAGCATGATTGGGATGTTGGGGCCGTAGGCGTCAGAGTCCATTAATCCCACTTTGGCCCCGCTTCTTTGCAGAGCCAACGCCAAGTTGACGGCGACGGTGGATTTTCCCACGCCGCCTTTGCCGCTGGAAACAGCGAAAATGTTTTTTACGCCTTTTACCGGCTCTTTATCCGTTTTCGCCGCCGTGGTGCGGGCGGTCATATTGATTTTGATCTCTTCGACGCCCGGCAGGCTGGCGAGCGCCTGGCGGCAATCGTTTTCGATTTTCGCTTTTAGGGGACAAGCCGGGGTAGTCAACTCCACGCTGAAAGCGACTTTGCTTCCATTGACTTTGAGGTCTTTTATCATGCCAAGCGAAACGAGATCGCGATGCAAATCGGGATCCATCACCGTGCTTAACGCCGCTAAAACTTTCTCTTCCGTCACTATGCCGCTCCTTGATTGGATCGTAGGATGGGCTGAGTTTTTTGAACCATCGTTAAAATATTCCCAATAACTGATGGAGTGAAAAACATAAGCCATCCATGAATACAAGAAATTAATTGTATCCGCCAAGCGTAAAAAATCGAGCGCAACCCGGTTATGTCCGGTGGCGGTAATCGGCGTTGATGTCGATATAGGCGTTGGAAAAATCAGTGGTGATATAAAAATCGCTTTCCGTTCCCTGTCGCAAATCCAATATGATTTCGTATCCGTCGCCCCGCATGACTTGGGCGGCGGCTTCTTCTTCATAGCGCCCGCGCTCTCCGCGCTCCATCACCTGCACGTCCCCGATCCAAAGGTCTACACAGTCTGGGTCGAAATCGGCGCCGCTGTAGCCCGCCGCGTTGATAATGCGCCCCCAATTGGGATCTTGGCCGTGAATCGCCGTTTTGACTAAGGGGGAAACGGCGATGCTTCGGGCGATTTTAACAGCGTCGGCGCGAGTGCACGCGCCTTTCACGCAAACGATCGCCGTCTTGGTTACGCCCTCGCCGTCGCGCGCCAGTTGCATCGTCAAGTCCAGGCAAAGGCTATGCAGAGCTTCGCGGAAGGCATTGGCCAGTGGGCTGTCGTCGCAGGCGATATCCCGTCCTCCAGCTAGGCCGTTCGCCAATAATAAAACCGTATCGTCGCAACTGGTATCGCCGTCGATGGTGAAGCGATTGAAGCTGGCGCCGATCTCTTCGGAAAGGAACGTTTGCAGGGATTGGCGGTCTACGCGGGCGTCTGTGGTCAGAAAGACCAGCATGGTAGCCATATTGGGATGGATCATGCCCGCTCCTTTAGCGACTCCGCCGAGGCAAAAGGTTTGATTTTCGGCGATAACGCGGCGTGCGGCGTATTTGGGCTTTGTATCAGTGGTCATCATAGCGCGCGCCATCTCTTCGCCGCCGTCTTCCCGCAGCCGGGGAACGGCTTTTTCGACGCCGTCGCGGATTTGCGGCAAAGGCAAATAGACGCCAATGACGCCGGTGGAACTGGGCAAAACGTCCTGGACGGGAATGTTTAGCTGGCGGGAAAGCGCACGCGCCATCTCCTTGGCGTCGAGCAGGCCGCGTTCGCCGGTGCAGGCGTTGGCGTTGCCGCTGTTCACGATGACGGCCTGGGCATAACCGTCCGCCAGGTGTTCTTTCGTCGTCAGCAGCGAGGCGCCCTTGACGGCATTGGTGGTAAAAACGCCCGCGGCAGTACAGCGCACTTGCGAAACCAAGATTCCCAAATCTAACTTCTCTCCGCCTTTGATTCCAGCAGCCACGCCAGCCGCTTTGAAGCCTTTGGGAGTAGTAACGGTTCCATGGGCGACCGATTCGATGGTATGACTCATAGCGCGTTCATCCTTATGTTGAAAAATCATTATATATCAAGCCGTTGCAACGGCGAGATAGTTTTCGTCCGGCTTGGAAAGCAGCGGATTGTTTCTAAATTGTAAACTGGCTAATGCGTTTGTGTAGGCGCCGGAAAACCAAATAAAGCGAATTATGACTGTATGATTTCTTCTTTATCGCGGCGCATTCGCGCCCGAATAAATCGTAGGATGGGTCATGTCGTTTGACCCATCACTTACTCCGTTCTATAAATCTTGATGGGTCAAAAAACGCGACCCATCCTACTTTTTTCCCTGCCATTGCCGAAATCTTCCGATAAGGGAGGCTGACTAATGAACGATTCATTCTTTATCGCGGCACGTTCGCGCCCGTGGTAGTGATAGTGAGGTTCCCGTGTTTGACGCCCCGCGTTCCGATCATGCGGTCGGCGAAATCGTGGATGACCTTGCCTTCGCCTTTCGCGATGATGACTTCCAGACAGTTGTGATGATCCAGATGAACGTGCATGCTGGTAATGACCTGCACCGGACTGTTGTGCTGCAGCTGGATCAATTTCTCTGTCAATTCGTGGACGTGGTGATCGTAGACGAGGGTAATGACGCCGACGATTTCCTTGTTCTCTTCCACTTCTTGCAGGACGAGGAAATCCCGGATCAAATCCCGGATTCCCTCCGACCGGTTTTTGTAGCCCTTCTCCAACAAGAGGGCGTCGAAGTGTTCCATCAACTCTTCCGAAAGTGAAACGCTGAATCGAACCGCTCCCGGCATGGCTTTGACCTCACGGATTATCGAATAAATTCAAAAATGAAATGTAATATACCCGCCCGTCTGCAATCCCCGCACGAAGATAAGCAATCCCAACAACATGACTAGCGCGGGGGAAACGATTTGCAGGATGGATATCGTTTTTCCCGTTCCCGAAAATCGGTCCATCAGCCGCTTGGCGGTAACCATCAAAACGCCGATCGCAATCAAAACCGCCGCCAGCCCGAAACTGAAGAAGACGATAAGCAGCAGCCCGAACAAGAGCCGGTGCATGGAAATGGCGACCAGCAGCACTACGATCGCCGTGGGGCAGGGAAGAATCCCTCCCGTGATTCCCAGCAGCAGAAGGTCTTTCATCGCGGCGTCGGCGGGAATCTCATGCGTATGCGTTCCTGGCCTATGCTCGTGATCTTCCAAGCTGTGGTGATATACTTGGGCGTGATCGTGATTATGTTCATGTCCGTGCGGATGTTCATGCGGATGCGGGTGAGGATGCTCATCGCCGTGATGATGAAGCGTTTCCGCGCCCAGGCTCTCGGCGAAGCGCATTCGTTGATAGGCGCCGTAGCGTTTTAAAAATAAACTCATGCCGATAGCGATAATGAGCAATCCCGAACCGCTTTCGATGACGGGATACAAGGTTTCGGGCATGATGTATTGCGAAAAGAATAGCGTAATCAGCCCTAACGCTAGAACGCTGGAGACATGGGTTATGGTGACGACAATCCCCAAAAAGACGGCGTGCCATATCGTCCCCCGCGAGCCGACGAGATAGGCGGCTACGACGGTTTTTCCGTGTCCGGGCGACAGGGCGTGCGCGGCGCCGAAGAAAATCGAAGCCAGGATCGCCATCAATACGAAAGCGGGATTCAAGTTTTCTTTCCGGATCAAATCCGCCCATCCCGAATCCTGCTTGGAACTGTCAGCTGCGGTCTTTGCGGTGGAAGCGGAGGAGCCGCTCGGCAAGCCCAATAATCCCGTCGCATCCATAATGCTGCGGGGTTGCAGTGTGGATATTTTCGCTTGCACTTCCATATTGGGTTGAATGGGAGATTTTAAAATTTTATAGGCGCCGTTCGCGTCAGGCTCAAGCGGATATTGCGGAATCGACATAGGATTCATCATCGTTAATACGTCGATTGGGACGGGTAAAGCGACCTCTCCCTCCGGCTTCTGCGCCTGAAATATCAAACGGACATCCAAACCGTCGATTTCGTAAATATCATCCGCCAAGAGAATCGGAACGGCGAGGCTGGACGATTCGATATCCTGTTCGCGCAACGTTACGCCGGGAAGAGTTTTAATGCGGATTTCCTGAGAGCCTCGGACGAAAGGCGTCACGCCGTCTTGAAAAGCGAATCGGCGCTGTCCGGAAAAATCCCCTTTTATCGTACAAATCAGCCGGATTTGCAGGCACGTCAAACCCGCCTGCCCGTAAGAGAGAATGATCTTTTTATCCTGCACTGAAGGCGTTAACGCTTCGGAGGCGCCGTTCTCGCCGATCAACGCATAATGGAAACTCGGAAGAAACCGTTTTGAAACTCCCGCCCGGTAATTCTCTATTTCTTGGGGTGTAACGAGATTGTCGTTATCCACGTCCACTTTCGCCAATTCGTTGTAGGAAGGAATTTCGGCGAAATCCAAAACATGCTGCGCGATGACGATTTGCGGGTGAATTTCGATTACAGTATAGTGGTTGAGAGAAAAATTGCCTAAAGGGTGACTCCAGGCTTCCTCCAAACCGCTGCCAGCGCCTATCCCCATAATCCCCAGAGTCAGAACGATTCGCAGGATTTGCATTTTCGCGGTATTCATAGAGAGGATCCATCCATTCGCCTGATGTGGAAACTAGTCCAATTTACAACTATATCCATTCCAGGGGATGGCGAAAAGAGCGAGCTATGAAGCCGCCTATATCGGCTGGACTACTCTCCAAAAAGCAAAAACGCGGGATTTTCGTCCGTTACCTCAATGGTTCCGTAGACGGGATGTTGAACCGCCGCCGGGAGTTCGTAGATCGTATTTGCGGGATTTTGGGAATCCTGTTTTCCGGCGATGGGAGCGCTTGCGATTTCCGCCCATGCGGTATTTTTCGATTTGTAGGGCGGATTGATGATGAATTTGAACAAACGCGCCGGGCCGGGATTCTCGCCATCAACGACAAAGGCAGCGGCGACTCCCTTCGTATAGTAAAACGAATCGTTATTGAATTGATAGCGCCAGATCGCTCCCCACTTTTCGCCCTTTTGGTTGATCCAGCCGCAGCGCATCGTATTATCGCCCTGCAACGAATCGATTTGCCCTCGTTCCGAATAGGCGGGAATCCAGACAGCATTTTCGCCCAAGCCTAAGCCCGGTTCGTTGGAGAAGGGAGAATTGTGCAATTTGCTCCCGACTTTGCGAATGATCAGATCGGGATTGTCGTCGTTGTTGTGCGCATCGCGGTAATTGAACCAGCCCGTATCCCACATGGTCTTATCGATTCCGTAATGCACCCAATACGTACTATAGGATAAGTCGGCGACCGTCGCGTCCATTAATACTCTTCGGATATAGTAGACGGCTTGCGTCATTTCATTGGCGCCAATGCAGCCGTATACGCTGTCGCCGTCCGGGCTGAAACCGAATTCCATATTCGCGAAAGCGGGATAGTAGCTATAAAAAGCGAACAGCTCTTTAAGCGTCTGGATTCGGCTTGCATATTCCGGTAATTCGGGGCCGTCCACGGCTTCGGCGGAGTATTTGCCCGAATAGGAATTGAACGCGATCATTTCCGGAAGTTTATTTTGATTAGGCGATTTCTCGCGGATGGTTTGAACGAATCCGTTCAGAAACGCTCGCGCATACAATCCGTTATCGTTCATCCAGTTGTTCTTTTTGCCGCCGGTCGCTCTGGCGATCGCGTTGTAGTTTTCGATGCTGCCGCTCAAGATGGGAAGATTGGGCCATTTGGATTTGATTTTATCCCGCGCCGCCAAATAATAATTCGCGAAACGCCGCCCCGCATCCAAGTAGCCGGGAGCGGAAACGCCGTCCAACGCTTCTTCTTCGTTTCCGATCTGAACGCCGATCAATGTCGATCCGATCGCGCCGGGAACGACGTTGTCGATAAAGGAAAGCCGGTCGTAAATAAAATTGGCGTATCCCGCTTCCGTTGT
The DNA here is from genome assembly GCA_040755155.1 of Candidatus Omnitrophota bacterium. Taxonomy (NCBI): domain Bacteria; kingdom Pseudomonadati; phylum Candidatus Omnitrophota; species Candidatus Omnitrophota bacterium. The sequence continues at coordinate 14,543 of JBFMBP010000009.1, forward strand.
AAGATAGGACTCCCCTTCCGCTAAATAATTCTTTTGTTGTTGGGGATCCCACCACCCCTTGCATTCGTAGACGAAAAGTATTTTCATCTTCATTTTCATGACGGTTTCCACCATCAACTTGGTGGCTGATTCGTGCTCCGTCGCGAAATAACGGACGAGATTCAGGTTGTCGTCTTTCATGTGTTGCAGGTTGGTTTGCAAAGAGTCCACCAGTTCCTGAACGATATCCCGGCCTTCCTGATCCTTGGCGTAGGTTTGCATGTTGGAGCCGAATTGAGCGGATTTTGGATACGCGGCGATAAGGGCGGCGCCTTGAGGCGTCGGCGTAGCGCCGGATGGTAGCGGCCTCATGACGATGCGAAAGCCGATGGGGCCTTTGAAACTGCTTTTGGCTAAACTGCGGATGGACGAACGGGCGTCATCGACGTCGAGCGAATAGCAGCCTCCTCGAAATACTTTTTCGCCCGTAAAATTCGATCCAATGGGATCGGTTTGAAAATCTTGCGAATAAGGCTGATAGCCATCCTTAACCCACTCGTGCGCGTTGCCCGCCATGTTGTAAAATCCCCAAAGGTTGGGTTTGACGACGCCTACTTTTTCAACGACTTGCTTGGCTGCAAAGCCTTTTTGATTGATGTAGGCGTATTGGTAATAGATCTTTTCGTCGTCGCCCCAGAAGAAATTAGTCTGCGTTCCCGCGCGGCAGGCGTATTCCCATTCCGCTTCCGTCGGCAAATCGAAGGTTCCGAATTCACTGCCCCATTGGGTTTCGTTCATTCGATTCAACGCGGCGGCGAACTGGCTGCATTGATCCCATGTTATATTCGTTACGGGTTTATCGGGATTGTTCAACGTTACGTTTGGCGTATCGCCCATGACCGCTTTCCATTGCGCCTGGGTTATCTCATACATTCCAAGATAGAAATCGTTCGCGATGATTACTTCATGCTGCGGGACTTCTTGTTCGTAATTCAGATTGTCCACGCGATTGCTGCCCATTATGAAACGACCGGACTGCACTCGAATCATTTTCAATGGGATAACATCGGCGGATAAGGAGAGGGGAATCGTTATCGCGGCCACGGGCTTAGGCGTATTTGTCGGCGTCGCCGTAGGCGTGGGAGTAGGCGGTTGATCGAACCAGCTGGAATTCATAGCGAGGCGGAATGAGATGTCGGGAGCCGGCCAAGGAGATCTGACGTTTTTGCGATACGGCGACCAGAAGGCGTCTGTGAACCAATCGCTCCAGCCGCCGCCCCGCAAAATATCTTCGCCGTTTGGCGGAACGCCGTTGATAGGATCGACCTGATCGTTGGCGGAGTATGAATTATAGATATCTTCGCACAATTCCCGGCAATTCCCGGTCATATCGAATAAGCTCCAAGGGTTGGGCATTTTCAGACCTACGGGCTGCGGACGCATTCCGGAGTTGAACGGAGTCCACGCATAGTCATTGAGCGGACTGTCCGAATCGCCCCAGAAATAATTCGTTTCCGTTCCCGCGCGGCAGGCGTATTCCCATTCCGCCTCCGTCGGCAGCCGGAATTTGACATAGACGTTTCTTCCATCCGAAGGCAGTTTGAAAGACGCCGAATTTTCATCGTTGATTTTTTGGATGAAATGGCGGCATTCCGATTTGGCGACGTTATGGATGGGCAAATCGGATCCTTTATATGTCGCGGGATTGCTCCCCATCACGGCTTGCCATTGCGCTTGCGTCAATTCATAAATGCTTAGATAAAAGTCGTTCGTCAAGGTTACGTTATGTTTCGGACCATAAACGTCATTCCCCATGATGAACGATCCGGCGGGGATTCGTTTCATTACGATGGGTTTAACGTTCGCCGGTAATCCTGTCAATACGATTTCGATGACGTTACCAATCGGCGTGTTGGTGGCTGTGGGCGTGAATGTAAGCGTTGGCGTATTGGTGTACGTCGGCGTAGGGGTAAAAGTATCGGTTGGAGTGGATGTCGGCGTAAATGTTGGCGTTGGCGTAAAGGTTCTGGTCGCTGTAGGCCTCCGAGTAAAAGTAGTGGTAGGAGTGAATGTAAGCGTTGGGGTGGTCGTGGGTGAAAACGTCGGCGTTGAAGAGGGAGTCATTGTCGGAGTTCGCGTTGGCGTCAGAGTGGCCGTGGGCGAAAACGTCAGCGTCGAAGAGGGAGTGTAAGTCGGCGTCAACGTCGGCGTCGCTGTCGGCGTGCGCGTTGGAGTCGCTGTTGCTGTCGGCGTTGGCGAAGGCGTGCGCGTCGGAGTAAACGTCCTGGTTGGAGTAAATGTTCTTGTGGGCGTAAAAGTGGGGGTAGAAGTATAGGTTACTGTCGCCGTCGGCGTGAAGGTCGATGTAGGAGTAAACGTCGCTGTAGAAGTTGGAGTGGACGTAGGCGTCGCTGTGGGCGTAATGGTGGAGGTAGGAGTCGGCGTGAAGTCCACTCGATTGATGTTCGATCGGAACATCGCCCCCAAGAAGATGTCTTTGGGAAATATGGAAGTAATTTCTATCTTATCGATAAAAATAGAAGCGCTTCCCTGCAATTCTCCCTTATTGTGAACCAAGAGCAGCGGCGTTACCGCTTCTCCGGCGTCGGGTTCGTAAATCATCGTCAATTCGTTTTCTTGGATGCGGGGATCGAAGGCGTTGTTGTTTTGATAAACCGCTACGGCCCCGTCGATGCCCGTTTGAGAAGATAGATCGCCTTTCAATACGCCCAAGGAAACTACCGTTCCCGTCATCTCCGAATCGGGAAATTCTCGTTTGGCGCATATCGACGCTTTGATAAGAATGGGACTGCCGTTCGTTCGAATCGATTCTTTTGCGAAGATAATATCCTGTGAATTTTGCTTGAAATGGATTTCGATCCCTTTTCCATCTTGCGAATTCGGAAAGATTTTTACCGGATAGGACAGGGACGGAAATTCACAAAACGCGATTGCCGCCGGATTCAGCTGATCGAAGCCGCCGGGAATTTCCACCCAGCCGTTATCTTCCAAATTGTTTTTATCGAACGAATAAACGATATCGTTTACGGGCTTCGCCGGAGATTGAAATCGGGGGAGACGGATCGAATCGAAGACTTTCGAGAGGCCGAAAAGATCGAAGAGCGAGCCGGGATAAGGGTAAAGCGAATTTAGGCGGAATATCTCCATTTTATCGATCAAAATCGTCGAGGGTTTATTTAGAGTATAGGAATCCAGCAGGATGACGGGCGTGATTTTGCTAACGGCGTCCGGCTCGAAAAGAATGGCGATCATGCCATCCGAATCCGCGAAGGAGACGAAGGAAAATATCTTATTGTAAAGGACGGTTCCATCGACGGATTCGCCCGATGCTAAGTTTCCTTTCAAAGCGCCAAGGCCGATAATCGCAGAATCCTTTTCCTTCGTTCTTAACGACAAGCGAATCAAGACTGGGTTACCATTCGTATCGATCGTCTGTTCGGGAAAGAGAATCGTCTGCGAACCGGGATAGATCGTAGCGAGAATTCCTTTGCGATCGGCGCTATTCGAAAAAGGATTCGCAATGATGTTTTGACGATCGAAATCCACAAGTTCGATTTGGCAAAGTTGTTTGTTTTCGAAGCCGCCGGGAATTTCAATCCACCCGCTGGCTTTTAAATCGCTATGATCGAAATCGAATGTCACATCGGGATTGGGCTCCGGAATGCGAGTCGGCGTGGATGTAGGTACGGGAGTAAACGTATTCGTCGGCGTAAAGGTCAGCGTAAAGGTAGGCGTATAGGTTAGCGTCGGCGTAAACGTTGGCGTAAATGTAGGCGTTGGCGTGAGCGACGGCGTGGATGTGAGCGTCGAAGTAAATGTCGGCGTAAACGTTGGAGTAAATGTATGAGTTGGCGTAAGGGTTGGCGTTGAAGTGGGCGTAGAGGTTAACGTCGGCGTATGCGTTGGTGTAAATGTAAATGTATAGGTCGGCGTAAATGTCGGCGTGCGCGTAGGCGTATGAGTATTCGTCGGCCTGGGAGTTCGAGTTGGAGTAGTAGTGCGCGTAGGCGAATAGGTGGGAGTGAATGTCGGCATCGGCGTCGCCGTTGGCGCGTACGATGAGGTTGGGGTAAATGACGGGGTGCGGGTTGGAGTCGGCGTTCGAGTAAACGTTGGCGTGCGCGTGAAGGTTCTCGTCGCCGTCGGCGTGGGGGGATAGGTCGGCGTATTCGTAGGAACGTATGTCGGCGTCGGCGTGGGAATATCTTGTATCGAGGCCGCGGCGCGGAAGCCTATCGAGTTCTGCGCGTCTTGTGCGTAGGGATACCAGCCGTAACGGGCGGCGGAACGGCAATCCGCCAGTTCGCTTTCTCCGTTGCCGCCGCGAATCACCCTCATTCCCGATCGTTTGGGGATTTCATAGCGCGAAGTTCCATCATTGGGTATGTCCTGCAAATTATCATACCAATCGTCTTCGCAAAATTCGTTGACGTTGCCGCCGATATCGAACAAGCCCCAAGGATTGGACAATTTCAATCCCACTTCATGCGTTAGATTCTCGCCATCGTAATTGCCTCCATACCATTCGTATCTTCCGATGCTTTGCCCGTTGGGATCGTCTCCCCAATAAAAGCGCGTCGCTGTCCCCGCCCGGCAAGCGTATTCCCATTCCGACTCCGATGGCAGTCGAAAAGAAACGACCTTATATGGCTGATGGGAATAAATTTCGTTCAACCAGGCGCAAAAATCATGAGCGCCCCACCAAGAGACTTCGACGACGGGATGGTTTTCATACCCTTCCAGGACTTTCCATTCGCCATCGACGAGCTTAAGCGGCAAATCGGGATCGTTTTCGTCGAAATACCACTCGTATTTTCCCGCCACGCGGACGTAATTACCCTTTTGCTTCAGAAACTCCGCGAATTGCGCGTTGGTCACTTCGTATATTCCGATTAAAAAATCTTCCTGGAAGGAGATTTCTTTCATTGGTCCTTCCGTATCGCTGCGATAATCGTCCGATTCGGGAGAGCCGATCGTAAACGCGCCCGCCGGGATGCGCGTCAATTCCAACGCTTTGGCGCTGCCGGGAAGATTGGGAATGTCGATTCGAACATCCTCGGCTCTTCCGGCAAACGTTATGGCGAATATCGTCAAAAAAACAAGAAGGTCTCGTTTATAAAACAAGAAATTCAAACGTGCGTTCTTCATGCAATAATCCCTCCCTGGAGATTATCTTTGGGAACGTCAACCGATTCCTGAATCCTTCGATCAAAACCCTTCCACCGATAATTTCAGCCATGTGTAGAAATCGATGCTCGTGGGCGGGGCGGGCTTGTAGTATTGACCTTGGTTGTCCAGGTATTTCACGTTGCCTAGAGCGTCTACGGCTTGGATGAAGAACTCACTATTTGGATTGTACGCCAGACGCGCTTGCCATTCTTTCGGATTGTCGCCGGACTTCGCCATATCCAGCGCCTTCCATTCTCCCTCGCCGTCCGTATAGGTCAAGATGACGCGGAACAGCGAATCGCCGTTTTGATCCCAGCCTTGCACGCTGACCTGCGCTTCGCTGTCCGTTTTAAGAATTGGATCCGACAAAGTTGGCGCGACGGCGTCCGTCTTCTCTCCCGTGTAGTACGTGCTGTACTTCACTTCCTTATACAAGCGCTCGGTCTTTTTGTCGCTATTATATTGTCCCGCGATGAACACGAATTTCTGCAGCGGAGGAATGCTGCCTTGTTGCGGAATTGTGTTCACTGTAAACGGAATGGCCGGAAAATAGCCTGCCTTTTCGAAGACTCCTTCATTCACATTCTCATCGCCCCACGCTCCGCCTTCTATAACGGGGTCGAAATTCGACAGCGTAACGTACTTTGCCGACTCCAGCACCGCGCCTTTCGGGAAGAAACTCTCCGCGCCCGTGTAGAAGCCTATTCGCGGCTGAATCGGTTCGTTGACGTTCGTTTGCGTAACGCCGTTGAAGGCGTAATAGCTCCCGGCGCCGGTTTGGTTTTCCTTCATATAGTTGTCTTCCAACGCTGCTCCCAACTGCACTTGGAATAAACTGCTTGTTACTGCCTTTGGCTCTACTTTTATCGGTTTCATGGCGAAGGGGCTTTTGTAAGTTTTTTCGGAGAGCGGATTGACCTTGCCTTGTTCGCTGGAGGTTACCCTAAACATCGGCAGTCCGTAAAGGATCATCCCCGACAGCACCTTTGCATCGTCGCTGATGTTTTGCTTCACTTCCTCCAAACTAAGATTCGAATCCGCTAGGCCGTTGCTTTCGTTGAGCCAGTATTCACGCTTGGCTTTTTGATAAGCTTCTCCTACAGTCATAGATGCCGTGCCCGATATCAGCGCATCGATGA
>JBFMBP010000010.1 GCA_040755155.1 Candidatus Omnitrophota bacterium
TAGCTATGAAAAACCATTTTGCGTCAAAAAATAATTTCAAAATAAGGCTTTAGGAGAATAGACGGGGCGGGAAAGGGAAGACAAAGTCTGCCTTTGATCGATCTCTCAAGGGCAGGCTGACGCCTTGCCCTTGCCACCCCGCCATGCGTCCCTATTCGGGAAGCGCGATTGGGGAGGGGAATATATTGTTGTCCGATAGACGCCGATAGTTCATCCTCCGCTTTTTAACGCCGCCATCGCATCTGTCAGTTCCGGCAGATGGCTGCAGAGAACGGTGGGATTGGCTTCTTCCAGTTGTTTGCGTCCTCCGGCGCCCAGCGCTCCGCTCAACAGCGCCGCGCAGGGGCAGTGGATTTTCTGGGCGGCCCATATGTCGGCGACGGCGTCTCCGACGATGAGGATCTTATGCGCGCCGGGGATGGGCGCTCCTTCATCGCTGGCCAATTCGATCGGTTTGCGTTCGGGATAAATCGCCTGCAAAAAGGCGTAGGGATGAGGCTTGCCGAGGTTCCGCTCCTCTCCTCGCCGCTTCAATTCCGCCTCCGCTTTCTCTACTTCATCATGAGTAACGATCCGTTTCTCGTCGAAATAAGAGAGCATATCCCAACGCTGCAATGGGGTTGCGATTTCCATGCGCGGGCGTCCGGTGGCGATGCCCAGGGTATACCCCGCTTGCCGCAATTTCTTCAAGCAGGCGTGCGTTTTTTGCCTTCCATGCAAAGGTTCTTCTTTATGGATCAATCCGCGTTTGGGACGGTAAAGAATCGGGCGGCCATAGGTTTCGCCGTACAATTCCTCACCCAAATACCATTCCTGAAACAAATCCTGGCAATCTTCCCATAAAAGCGTGCGCCGCCCGAACAAGGGAAGGCGGCGTGTGGGATGCCGTTGCAGCAGCGTGTTCAATTCGTCCAACAGGCCAAGCCCGCGCATATCGGGATGAAAGTCGTCCATAATCAGGAGTTCGATTTTCTTGATGGGGACGATGGAGCGTTTCATGAGCCGGAAATACTCTCCCCAAAGATAGAAATCCTTTTTCCTGAAAAATTCTCCCCATTTCCCGTCTAAAGCGGCGCGGCTGAGATGATTCCAGATGGGGGAAAGCGATTCGCGAAAAGCCGAATCGCTTCCGGCGCGATTTTCGCCGTTTTCTTCACGGTTAGTATTTATTCCTAAAAACTCGCTAAACAGGCGAAAGGAAGGCGCAAAAAGAGCAACGAGATAAATCCCGGCGGTAAGGTAGGCCAAATCCCAATTGCTGTTGATGCCCCGCGCCTTGCAGTTGACGATCAGCGGAGTGGGTAAATATCTTCGCCAATCGGAACGCAGGCCGTTCGCCAATTTACGGTAGAATACGTCTGCGATCGGCGAATATTCCTGCGGATTCAATCCCAAATAGGCGGGGCTTTCCAAGAGGTCTCTCACGACGAGTCCCGCCGCGTCCCAATAGGCTTCTTCGCTGGTGAGAACCCCGTCCATATCCAGTATGATGAGTTCGATGTCTTTGAATGAAGCAGGCAGATCGGCCATAGACGCGATATTCCCCATTCGAGCAATTCCGATTCGATTCAATGCCAAAACGTTGAGGATTAGCCCCCCCATCCTCGCCCTCTCCCGGAGGACGAGGGCATTTTATCGCGAGGCTGATTCTCACTGAAACGGAGAAACATGTTTACTCAATCCTGAAACGCTCTAGCTCATAGCCCAAAGGGCGAAGTTAAGCCACGGCGGCGGGAAGAGGCTGCTTCCTTTCCATCGGTCGAAACAAAGTGTCCCGTTCCACCGGTTCATATCCCGCTTCGCGGATCAGCCGCTGGATTTGCGGCGCCGTCAGCATCTTCGGCGAATCCGATCCCGCCGCATGGACGATTTTCTCGTCCATTACCGTTCCATCGAAGTCGTCGGCGCCGAATTTCAGCATCACCTGGGCGCATTTGACGCCCAGCATCGTCCAGTACGATTTGATATGCGGAAAATTATCCAGAAAAATCCGGGCGACGGCGTGAACCCGCAAGTCTTTCAATCCTGTGCACATGACGCCGTTGAGCCGGGTATTGCGCGATTGGAAGCGCAGCGGAATGAAGGTAAGAAAACCGCCGGTTTCGTCCTGCAAGGCCCGCAGATGTTCGAAATGATCGACGATTTCCTCCGGACGTTCGATATGCCCATAGAGCATAGTAGCATTGCTGCGCAGACCTAGACGGTGAGCGATGCGGTGAACCTCTTTCCATTCGTCCACATACAATTTGCCGGGGCACATGGCGTCCCTCACCCGCTGCGAGAACATTTCCGCTCCGCCGCCGGGAAGCGAGCCGAGTCCCGCCTCGATCAGATCCGTCAAAACTTTTTCGATGGATTGCTTTGATAGCCGCGCCAAGTGCGAAATCTCCACGGCGGTGAAGCATTTCAAATGAATGGCGGGAAAGCGGCTTTTCAGCGCCCGCAGCAAATCGAGATAGTAAGAATAGGGCAAATGGGGATGCAGCCCGCCGACGATATGAAATTCCGCCGCTCCCTGAGCCGCTCCTTCTTCTGCGCGCTCCAACATTTCTTCGATGGAATACGTAAACGCGCCTTCTTCTCCCGGCTTCTTGGCGAAGGCGCAGAACCGGCAGGAATCCTCGCAGACGTTGCTGTAATTGATATGGCGGTTCACGATGTAATAGACGCGATTTCCGTTCCATCGCCGCCGCAGTATTTCCGCCATGCGGCCTAGGGCATGAATTTCCGGCGTATGAAACAGGCGCAGCGCTTCCTCAGCGCCGATGCGTTCGCCCGCTCGAACTTTCTCTTCCATCGCCTCGATCGTCATTTTCGATTTTCCATTTCGTTCCGGTTTCACTAATTATCTTGGCGCCAAACGGCAGCCGTGGAAAGTGCGGCGCTTCTCTCGGCGCCCAAAGCGGAAGCCAAAAAACCAGCCAATTCTCTATAGATTATATCGTTGATTCCCGCCGGAAAAGTGAGTATGATCGGCGATGGACAGGCGAATCCCAAATGGAAGGCTCTAATGAGGAATTCATGAAACGATACGCGCATGGATGGTTGATATTTTTTTTGATGGCGCCGATATGCGCCGCTCAAGCCCCTACGCCCACTCCCATCCTCGGAGATTTGAACAACGACGGCGCCGTCGATTCGCAAGACTTGATGATATTGATGAAGAATTGGCATATTGGCGGACAAGTCCAGCCCACGCCCACTCCCATCGATTATACCGGCCAATCTGTCATCATCCCCCTCCCCAATCTCGTCCCCGCAGCGAAACCGTTGGCGATGGCCCGGATTCCCCACGGAGAATTCGTCATGGGCAGTCCCGATGGGGAAGTAAAAACCCTCGAAAAACCCCAACATAGCGTGAAGTTCGCCAAAGATTTTTATATGGGGAAATATGAAGTGACTCAAGCGCAATGGCGAGCGGTAATGGGGAGCGAACTCGCATGGAGTAACGTCAAAGGAGACGATTATCCCGCTTATTTCGTCAGTTGGGATCTCTGTCAGCGGTTTCTGGAAAAAATGAATACGCTAGGCGTCGGCGCTTTCCGCCTGCCTACGGAAGCGGAATGGGAATACGCTTGCCGGGCGGGAACAACTTCCCGGTTTTATTGGGGAGACGACGCTGATGGAACATTAATCAACAATTATGCATGGTATAGCGGCAACAATAAGCCCGACGACGTCAAGCAAGCGGGACTGAAACTGCCGAATCCCTGGGGACTGTTCGATATGAGCGGCAACGTCTACGAATGGTGTGAAGACGACTGGCACGATTACTATACCGGCGCGCCGCAGAACGGGAGCGCATGGGTAGATTCGCCGCGCGCCGCCAATCGCGTTTATCGCGGCGGGTATTATGGGGCTATCGCCCAATATTGCCGCTCGGCTTACCGATACCCTCGCACTCCCGATTTTCTTGGCAACTATGTCGGCTTCCGGTTGGTCATGCCGGTGGGAAACTGA
>JBFMBP010000011.1 GCA_040755155.1 Candidatus Omnitrophota bacterium
GGCGACGGGGATGTACGGAACTTTTCCGGGTACCCTTTGCGCCATGTCCCCATCCCGATCCGATGGAACGAAAGGGTTAAAAAGAAAAAGATGAACTGGATTAAAATAGATTCAGGATAAAAAAAAAAGAACCGCCAAGACAAGGTTCTCTTGACAAACCGCTTCATAGATGGGTCGCGTTTTTTGACCCATCGTTTTTTTAATGGGATGAATTTATTGATGGGTCAAACGTCGCGACCCATCCTACGGTTAACTCAGCTGATGGCGAGATTAGAACTCCGCGCCTTCAAGCCGAAGCAGTTGGCGTTTAACATCTAAGCCGCCGCCGAAGCCGCCCAGGCCGCCGCCAGACGCGATCGCCCGATGGCAGGGGATAAGAATGGGAACGCGGTTTTTTCCGCAGGCGCCGCCCGCCGCTCTCGCCGCTAGGGGGCGTCCGGCGCGATTCGCCAATTCCCCATACGAAACTGTTTCGCCGAAGGGAATCTCCATCAGCGCGCGCCAGATTTTGGTTTGAAAATCCGTTCCGATCAATTCGGGCTTTACCGTGAAGCGGCGGCGTTTTCCGGCGAAATATTCCGCCAATTCGCGTTGCAGTTTCAATGCAACGGCGTTAGGTTCGCCGGATGGAATCCGCCCTATCGATTCGAGCCATACTGTTAAATCGCTTTTGGAATCGTTGCCGAATTGAATGGCTAAAATGCTCTTGTCGGAACAAGCCGTTAACAATAATCCAATGGGACTTTCGATTTCGATGAAATGAGCTGTCGATTGGGAAGGATTCATAACGGCTCCTTGCGGGACAAAGAATAGGAATCTATATAATGAGCAATCCTAACGGTATAAAATACGTCTGCGATTTTTGCGGCCAGCTTATCGAGATCGGCCGCCCGCGCTTCATTCTCAAGGGCGAACTATTCGGGGCCTACGATGGCGCCGAATTCGACGAAACTCTGTTGCCGCCCTCCGCAAATATCCAAGAGGAAATGAAGCGTCTCATTGCGGAAGCGGAAAAGAAGAGCGAAAAAGAACTGACCGACGAAGTCCATTACGCATTCAAGGCGGATTTATGCCGCGCCTGCCGCGATAAATTTTATCGCATTCTCGACGAAGGCCGTTTCGGATAATCCCATTATGTTACCGTAGGATGGGGCGCGTTGTTTGACCCATCAATGATTCTATTTCTTTAATATATTCTGCATTATTCAAAGGCAAAAACAACCTTGCCTTTGCCACCCCGTCGTTCTACTCGTCCAACCGTTTTCTTTCCTTCTCGGCGTTGGGAGCGGAGAAGCGTTTCTCCAGTTCGTTCGCGCCTGTCAATTCCGCCGTCGCCATGCCTTTTTTTTCGCTTTTCAGTTCGACTTTGGACGTATCGATATTATCGTAAAGCATGGATTCGCCTAAGTTGAGTTCCGTCTTTTCGATAGGCATTTTATCGGCGGGCACGGGTTCCAAATCGCCGAGAAGCGCTTCCAAGGCGCCCTTCAATACGTCCAACGCCATTTGCAGCGATTGCGGGTCGTCCAGACGGATGGATTCGAATAAATTCTTGCAAGAATCGTCCACAGGCGGGGGGATGCTGATGCGTTTAAGATTGTCAACGCTCAAATAACCTCTGGCCAGGCACCAGGTAACCATCTCCTTTTTCATAACCATCAAATCGAGCCAGTCGAAATGAATAATGAGCTCGTTGATGCTTATGGTGTTGCTCTGTTTGTGGAGATAGACGTAGATGCGCAGCAACGCTTCGAAGAAACGGTCTTCGCAGCCCGGTTTTTTGGGATTGTTTTCGTCTTTGAGATGATAGATGGGAAACGCTCTCAATGTTTCGTCGTACAAAGAACAGACGTTCTTTCCGCATACGACGCAACGCAAATGCTGGCGGTCTTTCTTTTTAATATCCGGATGATTCATGATCGACGGCAACCGTCCAATAATGGTACTACTGGTTCGTTTCATTTGAAATTGTTCCCTCGCCCTTTGGGAGAGGGTTTGGGTGAGGGGGCTTTTTCAACGGCGTAACTACTAAATCAATTGAAATGAACCACTACGTTATTTCCATTATTTTAACCAACGATTTCCAAAATAGAATGTTGCCTTTCGAACATAATTTTTACGCAACCGGTTCGCCCCAAGCCGCGCCCCAAGCTGGGGCTAGCCGCTTTCCCAATTCCTCGATGGCGACGATTTCCTTGGCTTTTAACGGCTTGGCGTTCACAATCGTTTTTACCGCCTGTTCCAGCTCCTCCACTTTGCGGAAGCCGATGTTGAGCGATGCAACGCCGGGGATATTCAGCGCATAGCGAATGGCCGCCTGGTAATGCTCTTGGGGAATGCGGGCCGCTCCCTGGGACCAATCGGCGGCGCCTCCCAGCACTTTCATGGCGATAATGCCGACATCTTTCAGACGAGCGTATTCGAATACCTTCTCTTCGAAATTGTAAATATGTTTGGCGACGAAATTGGCCAGGCACATTACGACGTCAATCTCTTCCTTGTCCAAGACGGCCATAAAGCGGGAAGGGTAAAGATGCCCGGATGCGCCGATGAAGCGCACCACGCCCAACCGCTGCGCTTCGCGCAGCGCTCCCAACGCCCCTTGTTTGCCCAACGCTGACTTAACGTCGGGAAAGCGATCCTTTTCGCCCCAATTATGCAAGTAGACGAGATCGAGGCGATCGGTTTTCATGCGCTTCAGGCACGTTCGCAGTTGTTCCCAGCAGCCGTCGTAGGTAGCCGCTTCGGTTTTGGTAGCGAGAAAAATTTTGTCCCGATGCGGCGGCAGGACTTCGCCGAGAAAATCTTCCGCTTCGGAGTAGTTAGGCGCCGTATCGATCGACGTAACGCCGAGTTCGATGGCGCGTTCGACGATCGCGCCCGCCTTCTTGGCGTCCAATCCCAACGAGGCGCGGAAATGTCCCGTACCCAAGGTGAGGATGGATATCCTCTCCGCCGTCTTACCCAGCATTTTCGTAGGCATCGCCTTGCTTTTCGCGGAGGCGTTTGAAGCGAATAAGCCGGGCGCCGCGAGTCCCGCCGATAGCAAAGCGCCAGCCTGCAGTGCCTCGCGCCGGGTCAGTTTTTCCTCGATTCGTTGGCTCATGGCTTTCTCCTTGCTTATAATCTTTGTTATCTCGAACGGCGCAAACCGTGAAGAATAAAATATCATAATTCAATGGGGAATAGGAGGTTTTTATTACTCTTAACGATTTCCTTTTTTCTTCTCATAACTAAAAAAGAAAGGCGATCCGTCTCCGAATCGCTTTTCATGTATTCCGCAATTTTCTATCCGCCTATCCCCTGATCAAATTAAATAAAAAGGGAAAAATTCTCGGTTCAAATGGAAAATCCCGTTATTTCCAGTATTTCTTTATGCGCTCAGCGTATGAGTGAAATATCTCAAAAATCGCTTGACGAGAAGCCTTTCGTTATGAGAATATTAATAAACCATTGCGCCTCTATATTTGATGGAGTTTCCAATTGTCAAAAAAGTACTGAAGGCCTCGAGGAAAATCATGATGCGTAAAACAATTCTATTATTTGCTCTATCGATCGTGTCCATTCTCATCGTTCAAGCCCAGGAAAGCGTAGGGTATCTGGAAGCGCAATCGGTATACCGCGCCATTACCGTCGATGGCAAAGTCGCCGATTGGGATGGGATTCAACCAGCCTGCACGGATGCCGTTGGCGATGGAGGATTGTATTACGATTTCCAGGCCGCCTATCTGGCCAACGACAACGAAAATTTCTATATTCGATTGACGTTCGCCGAACCGGAGCCTTACGGCAGTTTCTTTTGGTATATGAATATCGGCTTCGACAACGATTTGGATCCAACCACGGGTCATCGCTGGCTGAGCAATTTCGGTTCGGAATTTAATATTCAGGGACGGCAGGTTTTCGATCAACGCTGCGGAGATTGGGTCTGCACCATCAATCCAGCGAGTGAAGACAATCTCTGGGGAACTTTTGCATACGCCAACGTTGAGCCTATGAATGATGCGAACGTCAAGGAAATTGAGATTTCCATTCGTCGCAATCTTGTATACAAAGACATGGAAGACGGACAACCCGGTCTATCCAATCCCGACGAATCCCCCCTGTTCGATCCGAAATGGAATAATTTCGTCCTCATGTTCGAAACCGAAGATGAAAACTATCAATCGGTGGAATGGATGCCCGATCCCGATCCGAATACCAACGATATTGGAGTGTTCTATACTTTCGCCCTCCCTCCAGCCAGCGTACACTCCTGGGAATTACATTGATCGAATCGTTTCATTCTTAAACCAAGTTAAGATCAAAAGAGGCGGCCCAATCGAGCCGCCTCTCATTTTTTCATCGGTAAGGTTTTAACTTATAAAATACGTTAGACTAATTTAAATAAAAGGGAAATAGGACGCCCCAGGAAAAACAACGTAACCATCTATCCATTCTTCAATCCGATACGTTTTTTCCCTTCTTCGATCATCGTTTTCAACGTTTTGGAAATCGTATGCGGGACAGGACCGAACTGTCCTTTATAATATCCGCTGCCGGATATCGGTTTTCCAATTCTCGATACGCGATGAAATCGCAATAGAATAAAATCTTATTCAATTACGTCGCACCAAAATACTTGTCTTCCAACGACTTCATGGAAATATACTTAATCATTTCCCGAAACTTGCGTTCGTACATCTCTATCGCGCCCATGATCTCCCCTCGACCTTTCCCTCGTTTCATAAAATTATACCAAAACTTCTTCCTAATAAATATGGGAATTACGGCATATTTTTCTTCTGAAACACCTTTAGAAGAAGCTGGTGGGCTACGCTTTGAGCCCACCCTACAATTCTAAAAAATATAGGAATTTCGGCATATTTCGCCTGATCTATCTCCGCCTCCCGTCTCATTACCGTCAATTCGGGAATTAAATGCGGCTACGTCGAGAGTTAAAAAAAAGAGATGCGGACGCCCGTTTTAGGATTTATTGATTTATAAATTACGGTTATATTTCTTTCAAACCAAATGAGCCAAACGAATCGTCCGGTAAAACGCAAGGAACCGATACTCTTATCGCGAAGCAGATTATGACTCCATTGGTGGAAGGCGTACAACAATTTTTAATTCCTTTCCTCGGCGAAGCCGGTGCGAAAAAACTTATTTTAACCTATTGCTCGAAACACAATAAACAAATAACGGAATTGACGCCGCAGGATTTAAACGATCTGGGAAAACATCTCTTTTCGAATCTAACTCTTATTGTCGGCAGAGAAAAATCCGAAGCCGTTATCAAGAAACTGATGGATAAATCCAAGATCGCGAAATAATCGCAACGAAAATACCTACACTCATGGAAATAGATTAAGGATCGTTTATGCCTCTCGCTGGAATTGTTCTCTACATTGTTTATGCGGCCATCGTGTTTCCATTCCGCCTCCTGCCGGAGGATGCCGTCGAACCGGTCAACGACGCCATCGTCGCCGTCGTTTGCTCGCTAGGCTCCTATTGCTTTTATCGCGTTTCCCGGCTATTCGATAGAGAAGATAAAGCGCGAATGACTTGGTTCTTGTTCGCCATTGGCGTGGGATTGGACGGCTTAGGCCACGTTGTCTATTCTGCGGGCGAGTTTCTCATTCATGGCTATGCGCCCTATCCCCATCCCGGCGACATTTTCATCATAATCGGAGAAGGATTCAACATTTCGGCGTTAGGATATTTCTATTCCCACTTTAAAACCAGCGATCTCATTCTCACCGGTGGACACAAGCGCGCCGCCCAGGCGATTTTCTTTCTCTATCTACTGGTTGTGGGAATATGGATAATTTACCCGATCGTCATCGATCCCGAAGAATCGATAGCCATGCGAATCTCTTATCTGATCTATCCTTGCATCGATATCACATTCGCTTATTTCGGCTTATTTTTGTCGCTATCGTTCATTGCGATGGGAGCGGGGCCGATCGTGCGCCCGTGGCTGCTGTTGACGGCGGCGTATATTCTTTTCGTGTTTGTGGACAGCCTCTATGCCTATCTCGAATCCATCGAAGCCTATCATCCATACCTATTCATCAATCCCGGCTGGGCTTTAGCCTATTGCCTCATCGCCCACGCCGCTTATCGCCAAAAACGCTTAATGTCCGCCCTACAATTTTGAGACTTTGAGACTTGGGGACTTGTCCTCTTATCACTGCGTTGCTTCTTGCCGCTGCGCTTCGTTTTGATCTCATCCCGCGATTCTAATACCAACTTCCATCACTCTAGCCCTCCCCAAAGGGCATAAGAACGATGCGTTACTTCAATTAATAATTCATGTTACGCATCCTGGGAGCGCGGGCGTCTCGCCCGCAGGTTGGAGCCGCCGTTCCAACGCAGCGCAGGGATATTATTTTTCGTTACGTTTTCGAATCACGAAATCGCTAAAAGGCTCGAATTCCACGAAATTTTTTGAATCACGGATATCGCGGATTCTTTGGGATTTCACGGATAAATCTTTCTCGCAACGCGATTCCTTACGTCGAATGTGGTTCTTTTCTTTTTTTCGCGTCTTTCTTTTTTCTTTCGTGGTTTCGTGATTCAAACGATGAGGAAAAGAGATTTCTTTAATTTTCCCTAGCGTGTAACGTGAGTTAATAATATCAAGTACCCACTTTTCGGATGAACCGTTTTAATCAAGGGCAAAAACAACTTTTACCCTTGCCACCCAACTAAAGTCCCGCAGTCTCAGAATCTCCCACAACGAGAAACCCGGCCGAGAGGTTGCGCCTCCCGGCCGGGTTTGATTTCATTTTATTTCGACGTTGAGTCTCTATGGATGCAGTTTCTTGTATAGATCCTGCGCGTCTTGCGGCGTGATCTTGCCGTCTTTGTTCATATCCAAGATCGCCAGTTGTTCCGCCGTCGGCGCATCGACCGTCAAGAAGACTTGGAGCAAGCTAGTGATATCCTCATCCGTTACGATGCCGTCGCCATCGGCGTCTCCAGGAACCGCTTGAGGCTTAGGAGTTTGAGTCGGCGTAGGAGTCGGTTGTTCCACCGGCGTCTCCGTAGGCGTCTCTACTGGAGTCTCTGTAGGCGTTTCCGTAGGAACGACCGGGACGGGAGTGAACGTCGCAGTGGGAACCGGCGTGAAAGTCGCCGTGGGAACCGGGGTTGGCGTCGGCGTTTCGACGGGCGTCTCCGTTGGAGTCTCCACGGGCGTTTCGGTGGGAGTCTCCGTGGGACTTTCAGCGGCGTTAATCGCTGGAGTTAACCATAATCCAAGAACGAAGAGAGTACCTAAGCAAAGCAGAAGAAATGGCGTTCGTTTCGACATCAGAAAGCTCCTTTCAAGACCTCTATATCGCCAATATCGGTATTATCGAAAAAATACATGACTAGGGGAATGATAAGGAGTTATTGCACTGGTTGTCAAGAGATTTCCGCTTCTTTTCGAAAGTTTTTTTGTTCTTCTTTTGGCGTACGCAAACGCCAAATTCCGGCGATTCGAGGCGCAGCCCGTCAATGGATTGGAGTTTCCTCGACGGGAGGCGTTTCTTTGGCGACGAAGAAATAGAAAAAAAACGCAGCGGCGACCGCATTGAATCCGAACCAGAAGAATCCGTGGCGGATCGCTTCCACGCGGGGAAGATCGCTATAAAAATCGACGATGAAACTACCTAGAATAAATCCAGTAATCTGTCCGCCTTGGATGGCTAAATAAAGCAAGGATTGGGCGGTGGAACGGACGCTTTCCTCGCATTCGGAATCCAAATACATCGCCGTAACGAAGAAAATCCCCAATACGGCGGGGCCGTGCAGCGTGGAGAAGATAAGAATGGCGTAGGGCGAAGGAAAAAGCGAAATGCCGAGCCAGCGAATCCCCTCGGCGGCCATGCCCCAAAAAATCATCGTTTTCAATCCCGTAAACCGAACGACGCGCGCCAGGTTATAGGTGAATACGATCTCCACCCCAACCCCGATCAGCCACATCGTCGAGAAAAAAAATTCCGACAATCCCAGGCGGCCAATGTACGGCCCGATATACAGAATTTCCGACGTGAACGTCATTCCGACGAAAAATAAGGAGAGCAAAAAGAAAATCAAATTTATGTCGCCCGCCAAGCGGCGGAAGGAGCGGAATCCCGGTTTGGTATGCCGTTCGAAAAGGCTATCGTCCCAACGGGTAAAGCAAAGCGCAGCGATGTAAAACAGGCTTCCCATCCAAAAGACCATCGTTCGGCCTGGCAAGCCGAAATAATGCGACAACGCGACGGCGAGCGGACAAAATAGAAAAACCGTCACCGTGAAACTGGCGCTGCCGAATACGCGCACCCGGCCAAACAAATGCCTGCGGCGGCGGCCTAGATAAGAGAGAATGATCGATGTGGAGAGAGGAGAACCGGTTCCGTAGCAGATCATGAAGCCTATGGATGCCGCCAGCAAAGCGTAAAAACCGCCAAAACAGTAAGAAAAACTATAAACAATCAAACTGGCGGAGCTCAGGATCAATCCCAGGCGGTACATGCGGGTGCGACCGAGAACCTGATCCGCCAAAACGCCCCATAACGGCTGGAAGAGGATCATGAATAGGTAAGGCGCCGACATCAGGATTCCGATTTGGAGAGCGCCGAGTCCCAGGTCCAAATCGTAATAGCGAGTTAAATGGGGGATAATGCAAGCCTGGGCGCAATAGAGGAACCAGATATTGGCGAGAACCTGAATTTCGTTGCGCCGCGCGGAATCCATGATCACGCCGCCGCCTCCGAGTTTTTCGAACGTTGTAGGAAGGGAAATGAGCGCCTATTAAGGTCCAGGATAGGGAATATTGCCCGAACTGACCAGTCCGTTGGAAGGATGGTAACGCCAGAAGATGGATTCATCGACTTCTTTGGCGCCTGTTTTCGCATCGGCCCAATCGCCGTCCGGGCCGCGTCCCATAAGATTGAATTCGAAGATATGCCCGCCCTCTTGCACCCGCCATCCCCATCCGTGAATCTCGAAATAGGCGCGGGTGGCGAAATAGTAATCGTCCGATGTGCCATAGGTATAATAAAGATCCTTTTCGTCCTGGGGGAACTCGTCTTTGGGAATGGCGGAGATATAAGAAACGGGAGTCGTCAGGTTTTTGGGAATTTGATACCCCGGCATCTGGGTGATGGGGGGATACGCATTGCGATCCATTTTGTACATCATGATGGCGGAGCGGCAGGCGTTCAAATCCGCTTCGCATCGGGCGATTTTGGCGCGGATTTGCGCATTGAGAAAGTTGGGAACGGCGATGGCGGCCAAAACGCCGATAATAGCCACGACAATCAGCAATTCGATCAACGTGAATCCGCTTTGCGTCCGTTTCAATTTATCGTTTATAGACAAGGTAAAAGGCTCTTTTCACAGATCGAACGATTTTTCAATGAAGCCTCATCCTTTCAGGCGCCGATAGAGGAGGAGCAGTTCTTTAAAGGCGCGGGCAATCACTTTGACGCTGCCGCCGGATTGCTGTCCCGCCCGGCGGGGATAATGATGCACCCCCACTTGTTGGATGCGGGCCTGGCGGCGTTGAAGAATGGAAAAAAACTCCACGGAAATCACGGCGCCTTCCGCCTTCAATTCTACGCCTTCGAAATATTTTCGCTTGAACAATTTAAAAGCGCAATCCAAATCCTTCACTCGAAAGCCGAAGAGCAAGCGGATCAAGGTTCCCCAACCCAAAGCGAAAAATTTGCGGTGGATGGGATCGCGGCGATCCAGGCGGAAGCCGACGACGGCGTCATATTCTCCCGTATGTTCCAAAAGAAGCGATATCTCCGAAACGTCGAACTGGCCGTCGCCATCGGTAAAGAAAATCCAATCCTTCTTGCTGGACGCGATGCCGGTTTTCACGGCGCCGCCGTATCCCCGGTTGACTTCGTGATGGATGGCGCGGACATGGGCGTCTTGCTGCGCCAACTGATCGGCGAGTTCGCGGGTTCCGTCCGTACTGCCGTCGTCTACGATGATGATCTCGAAATCCTCGACGCGATTCTCTAACGCCTGGACGGCGGCTTCGGTCAAAGGCTTGATATTATCCACCTCGTTGTGAGCGGGGAAAAAGACGGAAACGCTGATGGGATATTTATTCATTCGCCGTTGATTCCATGAATTTAGAAATTAACGGGAAAAGCATAGCATTATTTTTTCGCGGCTACAGCCCAAGAGCGGCGGTGGAGAGAAGGTTTTTTGAGGGGACGGAATTTTGGGGCAAATTTAATTCACTCAGCATAATAGTGAATCGATAAAGTATTTTTCGATAATTTATCAAAAATATTGATTTTCTTATTGGCAATAATAATTTGATGTATTAATCTAATTTATAAAATGAAATCCATTTTTTCATTTGGTATATTTAAGGTATGAATAAATTTCATTTTTGAGAAGTAAAATTTCTTTAAACCTAATTGTTAGAAATTTATTAGATAAAAAGTGTTTTGTTTAAACTACATATAGACAATAGGTGATAAAAATGAGAGTTAAGATATTCAATCATCTAAGGTTAGTTGCATTGGGATCGATTCTTTTTTTATTAATGAATTTGGCTTACGGAACTCCCCATGGGCCGGAAACTCTTTGCCATCCTTTTTCGTCAAAAAGAAATTACGATACCAATTACAAATGGTTTCCCATTGGCTGGGGGATTTGGGCGCATGATCTTTGGGGAGAGGGTGATCCAATAGATCCAGATCCACAATCTTCTGGCGATTGGGTAAATGGGTATGTCAAATTCCTTGTCGATCAAAATTGTTATTGGATTAATACTTTTGTGGCTATACCCGTTGATAACCGAGTGCCTTGGGGATTGGATTATTGGAGAGATTCGTCTCAATGGACGCGGACGGCAACGTATAAACGTTTTTTAGATGGTCTTGAATCAATTAAGGCTTCAAATGGAATATACGATTATAAAGGACTTCCAGTTCTTTCGTCGAAATTAGGCCCGCCAAATCCACAAAATGGCATATATTATATCCTGCATTCTGGCGGGACTTGGCGCGATGGAGTATACGATCCAACAACAATAGCCAATATTACTGGAGGAGATACCGATATTTTTGAATTTCGCGTTGATTTTCTTGACAATGAACCGCAATTGGGAGGATGGATGTTATGCGATGAGCCTTATTCTGGGGAGGGGGCTGAAATAGTTGGAGAACGTGATTATGTCCATGATGAATTGCTCTATTTGAAATCGCTAATTATAAATAATGATGACAATATCAATGATCATCCAATTCATTGCATCATTAGAGGATGGCATAATTACGATTTTGATCCCTGCGTTACGCCGCAATGGATTTATCATCTTGATGATCTTGATGTGGCCGATTATATACATGATGATCTATATTTAGCTGATTATGTTGGGATTAATTACAATCCTATTTGTAGTTTTTGCGTTACGCGCACCAAAAGAGCGATGAAAAATCTAATTGAGCCCGTATGCAATGCGCCTGATAACAACATTCACGCATGGCTGCTTTGGTCTCAAGGGTATTGGCAAGAAGGTGTGTCTAATCCCGACGATTCAAATGAAAATGGATATATGACGGAAGAACAATTGAGATATGTAAATTACGCATCCTGGATTAATGGAGCGCAGGGCGCAATGTTTTGGAATTTATCAAAATCTAATACCCGATCATTTGAGCGAGCAAAAAAAGTAAGCGAGGAAGCATACCTAGCTTCAAAATGCTTAATGGAATCCGATTCGGGAATATCTGCTACTATAACAAGTACAAACGATGATGATTCTACGGCTCAGTTTATTTTAAGAAGGGATCCCAATTTTGTTCCTGGAACGCAATACAAAGATTGTTTGCTTTTAATGGTATGTAATAATTCTCAATATGCTACAAATGTTTGGATTCAATTTCCACAGAACCAAATAATTTCAACTGCTTTTGGAATAAACCAATCTTACAATTGGAGTTATACGATCGATACGAGCAATAACCGATTTGGTGTTGGATTAGCTCGTTCAAGTGCGAGAGCGTTTTTTATTTATATTGCAGCCGATTGATAATTGTTTAATAAGATTTTATCAGATATTCTAATAAATAGAAAATGGAGACAAAAATGAAATACAAAAATATATTCGCATTATTATTGGTTGTAAACTTTGCGGGATATGTGTTTTCTCTTTCCTCTAGCGCCCAAGATGTTTTTGAGGATCGAAATTTAGTCATTCAACAAATATCCCCCGCCGAAAGCAATATCGGAAGCTCTCGCCAAGAATCGCAAGCCGTTAACATCAACTATCGCGATCGCGTTTCCACATCGAATTATGATGGGTCTATTATTTTCTCAGGTTATCAACTTTATAAATTAAATTCCAATCGTGAGGCAATTCAAGAATCTCGCCGTTTATCACTATACAATAATGGATTAGCTCTTCAATTCATGAATCTGAATGATTCCGGCGATTTGCTGTTTTACGCTATAACAAATGGCGAGGCGATTACTTTTCATATTGTCGATTTGAATAATGAGGTTTTATATACTCAATATAAAATGGTTAAATTCGATTTATCGGATGGTATGACGAATTGCGCTATATCTTCATCTTTGGAAACGCTAGCCTTCACTTATTTATATGGCAGCGGAATAGACCGATTGTATGTCTTGACGCGCAAGGATAAGGAATTTTCTTCCTTGGCAGCCCTCGGCGAAGCCGATTTGGTATCCGATTTGTTCGTATCGTCGGCGGGAAACGCCATTTATTATAATGCGAAAATTTTTGAAGAGTTCGAATTGAACGGCAAACCGTCAGGCGATTATTTTTATTATAGTTTTGCCATATACCGCGATGGAGATGGGTGGACGAAGCCCGTCAAATTGACCGTTCCCAATGTGGAAAAGCCGATTATCGCCGATGTGGCGCAAGACGGAAATCTTTTGCTAATCAAAACCGGCAAAAAAGGAATCGCTTTAACGCGCAAAGATCAAAACGGATGGTCAGAGCCGGAATATTTGGATCAAGCCTATGATGGACGGGATCGATTTAAAATCTCGGAAAATGGCAAAGTGCTGGTTTACTTGATTGCGCGAAAACCCTATCCGGATTCGAGATCGGCGGAAATTACAAAATACGACATCGATCTTTTAATCGACAAATCCAAAGGGATCTACGAAAAGAAGAGACTAACGAAGGATAATGTAAGCACGTATGATGGCGGTTATTTATTGTCTCCCGATGGAAGCCGCTTATTCTGGCGTCCAATGGTTTGGCCTTCCGCCATCCAAGGATTTTTAAATCGATAAACAAAATAAGGCGGGCTGCATTTCGCTTGCAGCCCGCTTCTTACTTATCTGCATCGAATTATTCCATAATTATTGAAATGAACGGAAAAAGCATAGCATTATTTTCTCCTTGCGACAGCCCAAGAGCGGCGGTGGAGAGAAGGAAATTATACGATGGACAAGAGAAAATCTTCTTCATTCGGTTAATTGCGCGCCTTTTATTTTTTCTACGAGAGACGATAAGGATGGATTAATAGCGATGGCTCTTTCCCATAATTTTTGGGCGAGTTCAAGGCGGCCTTCGCTCCATTCCAGCGCGCCTAGATTGTAGTATGCCTCGCTGTAGGATGGATTCAGACGTATCGCTTGTTGAAAAGCCTGCCGCGCCGTCTTGTTGTTTTGGGACATCATGCCTTTGAGAAGATGAACTGGCGCAAATTCCGGCGCCATTTTCTCCGCTCGCACTAAATAAGCCCGCGCTTCCTGAATCTCCTTTCTGGAAAAATGAATGCGGGAGATTTGATAATACGCCCGGCCGATGCGGCTGTTGACGGCGCGGCGCGTATAGAAATGCTGCGCCGCCAGTTTGAAATGCTCCAAGGCGTCGTTTTGTTTTCCCTGCAAGTCGTACAACAAACCTAATTGATAATGCGCCGTACCGTAAGTTGGCAGCAATTCCAGGGCTTTATTATAGCAAGCCTCCGCCTCGGAAAAGCGCTGCGCTCTTTTCTCCTCATTCCCCCAATTCAGCCATACTTGAGGCAGATGGGGGTCCAATTCCAGCGCTTTTTTCCAGGATTGGAAGGCTTCCTCGCGGCGTCCCGCGTCCGCATAGGCGTTGCCCAGGCAAACGCGCGCCTTGGCCAGATTGGGCCGGGCGGCGGATGCGGATTCCCACAAGGCGATTTCATTGCGCCAATCGAATTCTCTATAAATTGTCCACGCAGAAAAAAATAGAACTATTGCGAATAAGCAGAATGCGGGCAGCCAGACCGTGCGCTGTTGAAAATAGCGTAAAAAACGTTCGCCCAATATAACAAAGATCAAACAGAATCCAGCGCAAGGAATATAAAGATACCGATCCGCCATTAAATAGCCCACCGGCAGCGCTCCCGATACCGGCGCCCAGGCGGCGAAAATCCATATCAGGCTGAAAAGAGCGTAGGGAACCGTCTTTCGAACGCGGATGGCGATGAAGAACCATCCCGCCATTAAAGCCGCGCCCGCCATCCAACGGGCATCGCTCCCTATTGTCACGGGAGGATAGGCGCGTTCGACCGTCAAATCCATCGGCCATAGGCAAAGCCGCAACGACTCGAAAAAAGTGGCGAAGGGCGTAAGGCAGGCGGAAAGAAGCGTATAGGTCACGTCCCGCGACGCCGGATCGTAAAAGACGCCTCGTTCCTGCGCCAAACCGATCGTCTCTAGGATTCCATAACTGAAGAACAAAAACAGAATCGTTAACAGCGCATGGGGAAAAATCAGCCGCAAGAAGCGCCCAAGACGAAACGGTTCATGGCTGGCTACGGCATACGCCCAATAAGAAGCCGCCAGTAAGACGGGGATAGAGACCGCCACTTGTTTCGACAAGAGCGCACACAGGCAAGCCAAAATAGACCCGCCGTAGATAATCCACCAACTTGTTTGGCTATCTTCACGCCGGAAAGCCGCATGGACGAAGAGAAAGCAGGACTGCAATTCGAAAAAGAGGCAAAGCAATTCCTTGCGGCCCGATATCCACGCCGCCGCCTCCACATTGATGGGATGGATGGAAAAAAGCAGCGCCGCCGCATAAGCGAGCCGCGAATTTACTCCCAATAAAAGCAGGAAATAATATAGAAGCAGAACGTTGGCGCCATGCCATAATAGATTCTGCAAATGGTAGCCCGCCGAATGCAGCCCCCAAAGCGCATGATCCAGCATATACGTGAATTCCCGTAATGGCCTGTCCCAGGAAAGAATCTCCTCCAGCGATGCCTCGCCGGTCAACGCGGGATTTTCCACAACCGTAATGGCGACGTCGTCATAGACGAAATCGCCAGGAAGGGAAAAAGAATAGACGATGGCGGTGATGAAAAGCAACAGATAGACTTTTCCTCGGGAAAAACAATCCGCCGTGCGTTGAAGCGGAAGTATGCGCTTGATGGAGCGAACGTTGTTCATGGGTAGGCTTCAATGCGAGAAGACCGTAAATAGAATAGCGTTATGATGGAATGGTTTCGGCCAATATTTTTTCCATATCAATATAGTCATACACAGGTTCGTCCGTAAAAAGGTCGCCGCTGATTTTATTCAGTTTTTCAATCGTCGCTTTGATGGCATGTTCCGATTGGTCAATCCCAATCCATTTTCTCCCGTTCATCTGCGCAGAGATTAATGTTGTCCCCGAACCGCAGAAGCAATCTAAAACAAGGCTCTGCGGGTTGGAAGAAGTGCGAATAATTAAATCCAACAATTCGTGATTTTTCTCTGTTGGATACATTGGATATTGTGGATCTTTATACTCCCAAACATCTTGAATTCTTTTGCCTTCTCTTTCGTCGGCATAAATGATCTTTCTTGGATTACCATTGGACGACCATTCGAGGAGTCCTTCTTGATCCCATTTTTCCAGCGTCTCGACATCAGTTCGCCAATGCCGGCCTTTAGGAGGCGGCATTCCTTTGAAAGGCTGATTGGATTTTCCATTTTCCGTTTCGCCTGGGGCGTGAATTGGAACGGTTGTATATCGTCTCCCTTGTTTGTCAATTTTATTAAACAGCTTGTCAATGTCTTTTTCCGTGTATTTTTCTCTTGGCTCGTTCCAAATCGGATTGGAAGATTTAGTATAAAAAAGGATAAGGTCTTTAACGTTACCATAGCCAATACGGTAAAAGTTTTTGGGATTGCATTTAATTCTAGTAATATCGTTTCTGAAATTTTCTATCCCAAAAATTTCATCCATCATTACTTTTACATAATGGCCGATTTTATAATCGATGTGCACATAAATCGAGCCTCGTTCGGACAGCAAATCTTTTAGCAAGACAAATCTTTCTCTTAAAAATCCAATAAAATCCTTGCCAATAAGTTTATCCGAATAGGCAATATCCCCATTTCTTGAATTGCTAATTGTAGAGGCTCTCCCGTCTGTAATGGTGAAATTACCGCCTGTTGCGAAGGGAGGATCAATATACACTAAGTCAATTTTACCTTTTAACTTTCTGTTTTGTAAAAGGTAGTTAAGCCCTTGAATGTTATCGCCTTTTATGAGTAAATTCGGCATCTGCTATTTTCCTGTATATATCCCTTATAGTTGATATAAAAATTCTCGCAAGACCAAAGCGCTCACGATATTGCAATCCTTATAAGTTTCAGTTATGGATTTATACATTTTGTTATGGCCGCGAATATAGAGAACTCCGTCAAAAATAGCAACTTGAATTGCGCGAACTCCTTCTGTTTTAATAGTGCTAATGGCGTCATTGAACTGCGCATTCTGATGTCCGCCAAAATCGGTAAGGAATTTTGCTTCTCCTATAATATATTTGCCGTTGAATCTTGCCACAAAATCAAGCCCTTTATTGCGATTATAACCTAATTTATTCCTTGCAAAATCCATCATCGCATTATCGCTTGCCTCTAAAATGGCGTCGTTATCGTTAGCAACGAAACCGGATAAATCGACAGGCGTAATGCCAAGCGATTTCTTTCTCAACCACTCTCGAAACATTGGACCAATCTGCCGATTGGTTTCTTTGGGTTCGCTGCATCTTTCGTAAATCTTATCCAGTCCCATCTCATAGAGTCTGCCGCAAATGCGATTTATAGTTCTTGGATTTCTGTCAATTGCAGAATTATCTCTTTTCAAGTAGGCAATATAACTATCCTTTATCGGAAATAAGGTAAGTTTTAATAGTTCTCTGATGAGAGCATCATTGTTTTTACGAATAAAGGATTTTTCGACATTGGCCCATATTTCTTCATTAATTTCTCTTATTCCTTCTGGAATTGTCGGATAAACTTGAAAAAGATCGTCTAGATATGACCTATTATTTGCATATTCAATGCTTAATTCAGTCCAGCGATTCATTCTTGCTTCCTAATCTTTCATGTTTATCACGGTTTCTTCGTCTCGTTGGGCTTAATCAATGCGGACGATGGGATCTTTCCCAACCAGCCGGGAATATTGGTTTTGGGGATGGGCGTGGGCAGGGGAGCATACGGTTTGTCCGGCAGGGTAAGGCGGGGAATCACGAACGGCGTCGTGTAGGAGATGACGGGCTTCGCGGCGGCGGGAATGAGATCCGTGGTCGATGGGGATATCGTCTC
Source organism: Candidatus Omnitrophota bacterium (assembly GCA_040755155.1). Classification (NCBI taxonomy): domain Bacteria; kingdom Pseudomonadati; phylum Candidatus Omnitrophota; species Candidatus Omnitrophota bacterium. The sequence continues at coordinate 17,551 of JBFMBP010000011.1, forward strand.
GCCGAGAGGTTTGGCCTCAAGCCCTGCTTCTTCCTTCACCGCCGACGGCAGCAGCCAACGACGGTCGAAGATATTCCCGATGGGCGCGGCGATATCGGGAATGACGGAGGCGGGGATCAACGCTTCTTTCGGCGGCGCGAGCGGGGGCGTCTCCTGCAGTTCGGGCGGGGGAAGATCGACCGGCTGCTGCGCCTCCGGCGGCGGGGATTCCAACTCGGTTTTCTTGCGGAGGTTTTCCTGTTCGATCAGCCAGGTTTGCAGATTTTGCAGGTTATTATGAATATTTACGGCGAGCGCTTTGCGCACTTCGGCTTCTTGCGGCGCAAAAGATTCTTCCGGCCTTTTCAGCATCTCCTTGAGGGAAGATAAATCGGTGGAAATAGGCGCAATAATTTCTTGCGGTTCCTTGTAAGCGGATAAAATCGCATCCGCCGTTTGCGCTAATTTCTTGAATTGCTTCGTTTCGTCTTTCAGTTGTTGCAGCGTCTCCTTTTGGCGGGCGATTTTGGCCAGTTCCGCCGCCTTCAATTCTTCGTCGCGGTATTGATTGATCGCTTCGGCCCCTTGATGAAGCGCTTCTCCGATGGCGTCGGCGGCCTGAAGCAGGGCGGAATGCTCCGCCTTGGCGTAGGATATCTGCTCGCCGGTCCAGGGAATTTCATACCGCAAGCGGTCGGCGTATATCGGTTTGCCGAAATCCATTTCGAAGGCGCCGACGTTCACTCCAATCGCCAGATGCTTCTTATCCTTCTTCCATTCGTGATCGTAAAACGTTCTCTCCATGAAGATCAATACGTCCACGTCGAGAGAGGGAATCCGGTCGAAGAAATCGCTGGGATTGATGGCGGATTTCATTTTCCACTGATCCGCCAGGCTGGCCAATACCGTTTCCGCCTGCGCTTTTTGAAGGGGATTGTCGAAAGCGTCGAGCGTTACGACTTCCTGGCACATCGCCGACAAGAATTGCGTCATTTTCTCGTGAAGGCGCCAATCTACTCGCTTGTTCGCATCGTCCAACTTGAGTGTATAAAAGAAGGCCCGGATGCCTCGCTGTTTTTCCAGTTGATAATCCCAAAACTGAATCTGTTGATATTTCGGCTCCGTTTTAACCGATTTAAACCAATCCGCCGGAGAAAGACTAAACTGGGCGAACGTCCCCCCCAGCATCAGAAGCGCCGCCATCGACAAGGTCAATCCCATGATTCCATTTCCTTACGCCGCGCCGGAACGTTCAAGGGCGGAAAAAACCTTGCTCTCGCCACCCGTCAATGGTGGGCTACGTTTCGCTGTGAGCCCACCCTTCTATTATAGCGAAAGCCTTCGAATCCTTTAGCGCAAAAAGAAAAAAGACCGCGTTGAACGGCCTTTTCCCTTCCAAATTCAAGCGGATCGATTCGTTGATTTAATTCCGCGTAATGGTTAAAACCGTTTTCGGTTCGCCTTCCACAACCGGAGGACTGTCTACGTACAGACCCGAATCGGGATTGACGATGCGAAGGCGGAATTCCTTGACCGTCTCGCTCTCTTTCCAACCGAGATAGGTTGCGATAGTGGTTTCGGGAACGAATTGGAACAACTCGTCAAGGTTCATCGAATCGTCCGAGAAAATCGCCGTTAGTTGAATATTGATGTCTATGAAGTTTTCAATAATCGGCAAGGGGATCAAATCCTGTTCGGCGGGATTTTCTATTTCCGCCGGGAAGAGATAGATTCGCGTCGTAGATTCCAGACTGCTCGATCCCCGGAAATTGTCTCCTGCGATATAAAGATCGTTCAAGCCGCTGCCGTCTATGTCGCTCAACGTTATTGAACTCCAATCGCCGTCCTTGGAATAGAGAAGAGGACGCAGCGGCGCCGACAGGTTGAAATGCAGTGTAACCGGCATCGCGTTGCCGATGCGAAGTGAGACGGGAATGTCTCCCGTAGCGTCTATAACCATCGGGGAGAACGTTAGGTCCACGCCGTCGCCGAAGGGCGATTCGAAATAATCCACCTTCGAACCATCGATTCCCGGCGCCAGGTTGCCCTCGACGACGTAGGGCTTTCCGCCCACGTCGATATTCAATTTTGAATCCGTAAGGCCCGTTCCGTTACAAACCAACGTAAAAGCCTGGTCTTGCTGCAAGGGGTAAATCTCTTCGGCGGGATGGAAGGAAACGTTCGTTCCGTCGAAGATGATGAGAAATTCTGAGATTTCGATTCCGCCCTCGCCTGTTCCCGCGTCGAGTTTCAAATCGGCGCCCGCGCTTTCCAATTGAGAACTAGCGTTGCGCACGATAACGGTCGCCAATCCGGGCGAGAGCGCTTTTAATGGAGAGGCGTCGGCCAACAGTTCCGTCAAACTGGCGGAAAGAACCGGCAACTCCACTTCCTGCAACCCTAGCGAGACGACGATCGCAGAAGTTCCGCCTGCCGCCGATCCCGCCAGAGCGGGCCGGAAATGCTGCCCGTAAACCGCAAGAATCGCTCCGCCTTCGGAAGCCTGATAAAACGTGGTTGGACTGATTTGAGTAATCACCGGCTTGGGCGCAGCGCGATAGGTAAGCGAAACGTGTTCGGATGCGATTCCGCCAACGACTACGGATATCTTCACGGTTGCGTCTTGGTCGACTTGCGAAAGCGGGGGCAAAACGGTATGCAAGCCGTCAGTGGTTTCCGTAAAGGGTAATTCGACGTCGCCGCCGTCAGGCAGAGTGAAGATCGCCTTTTCCACGGACGTCAGATTAACGCCGGTAAGCGATACGGCGTTTTCCGCGTCGGCGTAGAGAGCGTCATCGGTCTCGATCTCAACCTTGCGGATTTCCGGAATCTTGGTCGCGCCGCCCGTGTTGTCGAAAACGCGGATATTGTCCAGGTAAGCCCCTTCCGCCGTATAGGAACTATCGCTCTGGAAGCGGAAAGCGATGCGCAGCGATTCCGCTTTGGGCAAGACTGTTTCTATATGAATGAAATCTTCCTGCGTCAAAGGATCATATGGATCCTTGGTGGGATTCGATTGGCCGAAGAAGCCGTCGAACGATCCCTTCGCCAATACGCCATTGGTGAAGGCGGTTTTGTCGGTTACAACCATCCCGTCACTGTTAAGGTCCAACGGCTGCCATTGACCGGCGTAAGTCGCTTCGACGATCAGAAAATCCTCGATCGCCGCGATGGGCGCATCGAGAGAAAAGGCGATTTCGAAGGAAAGCGTAGGCATCGCCGCGCCGGAAGTGTTGAAAACTTGATCGATGACCAAAATAGAGGTTTGCCAACTTTGATAAGAGTCGCCCCATTTCGAGTTGAAACCGGCGCTATGCGGCGGGCTGATAACGGCGCCGTAGGGATGGTTTCCTTTTTCCGTAACAATCACCCACGGAACGATTAAGTTATCCGCCGGAATCCGGCCTTCGCTATAGAGCACATCCCAGTTTTCCGGCGCGTCCTGCACTGTTGATATGCCGCCGCCAGGCAATTCGTCGATGGAATCGAAATCCATCGAATACGGTTCGAATTGAGAAGGCGCGGGAATCTCTGTCGGAGTCGGCGTCGCTTCAATAGGCGTTTCCGTCGGCGTGGGCGTCGCTTCCTCTGGCGTAGGCGTATCTACGACAGGTTCAGGCGTAGAAGAAGGCGTCGGAGTCAGCGTCGGCGTGGGCGTTATCTCCACGGGTCCCGATGTAGGCGTGGAAGGAATAGGCGTTGCCGTCGGCGTGGGCGTATCCGTTGCGATAGGAATCTCCGTCGGCGTCGGCGTTTCTGTTGCAGAGGAAATTTCCGTTGGCGTTGGAGTCGGCGTATCCGTCGCAGAGGGGATTTCCGTTGGAGATGGAGTAGGAGTATCCGTCGCGGAAGGAATCTCCGTCGGCGTAACGGTTGGAGTAGGAGTAGGCGCCGTGGCGCTAACGACGGCGTGATAGGATTGAATGAAGAGCATTAAATCCCATTTATCAATTTTTCCATTGCCGTCGAGATCGGTCTTCAAGGCGGATGGATCGTCCTTTCCCCATTCCTGAGACAATAAGAAAAGATCAAGCGCATCCCATCGATTGGCGCTATCGATAAACAAATCTTTATCGGCGGATTGTCCCATAGTCATAAGTGAAGTTGAAAGGTGCAAACAAATCAGTAAAGAAAAATGGAAGAATGGTGAGAGACGCTTAGGCGCCAAATGAAATTGCATCGCGGCCATTTCCCTTCAAAATATTTTCTATTGACTCACTCATGTTACGCAGCCAGAACTATCACGCCATTGGAAAAATCGTTAAAGAAATTTCTCCTCCCAGCCTTGAAAGGCTGGGCTATTTTAAATGCCCCTTTAAAGGGGCAAATGACAATAGCCCGCCGTTTCAACGGCGGGTTGACTTTTTCTTCGCGCGTAACATGAGTTACCAATATTCCAAACTCGATGATTAGAATACACTATAGCATACCCGCTATCGCTTTGTCACGTTTTCATAAAAAACATAAGATTGACTCCCCTTTTCCCTTTTTCAAGAGTAGTTAGAATCAGAACGGATTTAGGGCTGCATTCGATCGGCTGTTCCCGTTTCAACGAATTGGTTATTGTATACTCAATGAGAGCCGCAGGCAAAGGAAAACGCCGTGACAAAAATCGCCGTCATCTCCGATACGCACGTTCCGGAATATGGAAATTTGCCCTCTACTCTTCTGAAAGACTTGGAGAAAATGGACGCCATCATCCATCTAGGCGATTTCTGCAATACGCAGACCTATATGGATTTTCAGAAAACGGCGCCCGTCGTAGCGGTTTTCGGCAACTGCGATTGCGATGAATTGAAAGCGCAGTTGCCGGAGAAAAAAAAGATCGAAATCGACGGCTTCAATCTAGGCATCATTCACGGCTGGGGGCCGAGAAAAAACCTGGAGAAGCGCGTAGCCCAAGTCTTCACTGGGGTGGATATTATTCTTTTCGGCCATTCCCACGTCCCCATGTGGGCGATCGTCGAAGACATCCCGCTTTTCAATCCCGGAAGCGTGTCGATGAATGTTCAAGGGCCAGGCTCCTATGGAATCCTGGAACTGGGCGATACGATCGAACATCGATTCATCTTGCTGGATTAAGAAGCCGATCCTTTCAGTTTATCCATCCACTCCTGGGCGTTTTCCTTAGTAATCAGCGCCGTCGGCAATTTGATCGTTTTTTCCACTTTTTCGCCGTTCAAGATTTTGAGAGCGTATTCGATCGCTTCCTTGCCGCAAGTGGGATACCAGAACGTAGCGTCCAATTCCCCATCGAGAACCGCTTTGACGCCTTCATGCCATAAGGCGTCGATGCCGATGAATTTCATCTCCTTTTCCCGCCCGACCTGCTTGGCGGCGAGATAAGCGCCGAGCGCCATCGGATCGTTATGGCCGTAAACGAGGTCGATTTGGGGATTCGCCTGCAACGCCGTCTTCATCAAATCGACGGCTTTCGATTTCAGCCAATCGGCGACGGGTTCGTGTACGATCTTGATTTCGGGGAAATCCTTAATGGCCTCGCGGAAGCCTTCGCTGCGTTCGATGGCGGGCGGCGAGCCGGGCAGTCCCTTGATTTCCACCATCAACCCTTTGCCATCGAGAATCTTGGCGATGTATTCTCCTGCCCGTTTCCCGATCTCGCGGTTGTCGGCGCCGATGAAACACGTATAGGAATCGCTGAGGATGGCACGGTCGAGAATGACTACGGGAATGCCGCCTTTATACACTTCTTCCACTACCGGCGTCAGTGGCGAGGCTTCGTTGGGGGAGATGATTAGCAAGTCGATGCCTTGACGCAGCAATAATCCCACCTGGTTAACCTGAAGATCGTTTTTCTGCTCCGCGTCCTGAAAGCGCAATTCGATTTCCGGATGCTTCGCCGCTTCGGCTTTGGCGGCGTCGTTCATGGCCTGGCGCCAGGGTTCGGCGTTGTTGCATTGCGAAAAGCCGATGACGAACTTGGCTTTGGCGGTCTCCTGCTTCGAAGTGCAGCCGCCGATCGAAGCCAGCAGCATCAAAGACAATCCCAAAAATCCGATCGAGCGAAATCCGCGCAGCGTCTTCATAATTCGACTCCCAGTCCGTTGAATCGTTCCCGTCTGGATGGCGACGGCGAAAACCAACAGGGCGCCGATGACGATTTTCTGTACGCTCGGCTCCACATTGCGCAATCCCAGAATATTCACGATCATACCAATCAACAGCGCCCCGACCAAGGTTCCCGTTACCGTTCCCCGTCCCCCCATCAGGTTGGCGCCGCCGACAACGACCATGGCGATGGCGTCCAGTTCGTAAGCGACGCCTTCTTTGGGATCGCCCTGGTGCATTTTAGCCGCCTGCAAAAGTCCCGCCGCCGCCGCTAGCGCGCCGCAAAGAACGTAAGTAATGATTTTGGCGCGATCCACGCTGACGCCCGCCAGCCGCGCGGCGGTTTCGTTGCCGCCGATGGCGTAGAGATTGCGCCCGAACGACGTATACGCCAGCAGGATTTGAAAGACGATTACCGTAAGGATAAAGATCACGGCCGAAACCGGCAGGAAGCCGAAGAACATCCCTTCCAACGTCAAAAAAGCCGACTGGCTTCCAGATATGGGAATAGTATAATTATGCGACAATTGCATCGCCGCGCCGCGGGCGATGCTCATCATGGCCAGCGTAATGACGAAGGGCTGAATGCGGCCGATGGCGGTGAACACGCCGTTGAATAGCCCCGCCGCGCATCCGGCGGCCAAGGATAACAGGATGGCGGATGCGGCGCCCAAATGCCAATTCGTAAAGGAAAGGGCGCAGACGACGGTGGAAACCGATAGAACGGAGCCGACCGACAAATCGATGCCGCCGCTGATGATGACGAAGGTCATGCCCACGGCGAGCACGCCGCGCACGGAGACGTAATTGACGATGTCCAGCAAATTGTCGAGTTGCAGAAAAATCGGCCACCCCTTCACCACGGGAGAAAAATACCACGCCATGAAAAAGACGAGAATCAATCCGATATAAGAACGAAATGAGGAACCGAAGATCATAGATCGAAAACGGGCGAGCATTACTTCCTTATCCCCCAAAAAAAAGATGCCCCACTTTACCATCGCCTCATCCCTCGTACTAGAGCCTTTGGACGAAGCTTCGGCGGCGCCAATGGATTAACGCCGCATTTCCTTTTCCCGATTTTTTCCATCATTCCAGAATTCGATTGCTGAAAATGTATATGAGACCATTTTTTGCGCATTCTTTGAAAAGCCATTGTGAAAAATTTACTCATATCATTCCTAATATCCTATACTTTCAATCTTTGGAAAATGGCCTATTCCTTGCGTAAAATTGCATGAATAATAAAGGGCGCTTTAATGATTTATTCTGTCTAAGCATCAAATGAGAGAGGAAGGAGAAATACGCAATGAAAAAGAATATCCGTACAATCCTCATTATCTGCATCGTTTTCATGGGAGTTTCGGCCATGCTGTTTTCGGACGCGCTGGCTCAACGCCCATTCCGCGGACCAGGCGGCAGGCAAGGGGATTCTGAACTCGAAAAACCATCCGTACCTAAAGACGATAACGAGAAAATGATTCTCGGAGTTTTAAACGATGTGCTTCAAAATCAAGGATATCTCAACGTTCCACCCAACGATGGCCGCCTGTTGCGGCTATTAACGGAATCGACGAACGCCAAAAACATCGTCGAAGTGGGTACATCGACCGGCTATTCCGGCCTCTGGTTTGGCCTGGCGCTGCTGAAGACCGGCGGCAAGCTAACGACGTTCGAAATCGACGAACAACGCGCCGCTGCGGCGAGCGCGAATTTCAAAAAAGCCGGTATGGCGGATATCGTTACGGTAGTCGTAGGAGACGCCCACGAAAAAGTAAAAGAACTGAAAGACCCTATCGATATCGTGTTTCTCGACGCGGATAAAGAAGGCTACATCGATTATTTGAATAAACTGTTGCCGCTCGTCCGCCCCGGCGGGCTGATTGTTGCCCATAATATATCCCCCGGCATGGCCGATCCCAAATTTATGGAAGCAATCAACACGAATCCCGATTTGGAAACGATAGTCCGGTCGGGAGTAAGTTTGACGCTGAAAAAACGGTAAGTCATAAAACAGAGAGAATTGGTTAATGGGCGGCTGCTGTGGATGCTCCCACAAGAAACGCCCTTAGGGGAACAATGTTTGATCGAGATGATTGTTGGAGTTCCCCTTAGGCGCTTTTTTAAATGGATGGCTAGGCGGCGGCGATAGGACGGCTTTTCCCGCCATCAACTCTTCGATAGTAAAGAGTTGCAACCGGGGAAAATCTTTTTTCCAAAGTTCGGAACGATAGAAGCCCGCCGCCGCCGCTTCCGCCGTCATCGGCTTGGTGATTTTTTCTAAGGAGATCAACACGCCGATCTGCGCGTTTTCGCGGTCGAGGACGCCGATCAAATCTCGGACATGCGAGACATTGACATGCCCCGATTTGACGGAGATGACGATTTGCTTGGTTTTGCCGGAGGCGTCGTCATGAAAGAAAATTTTCCCGTCGATTCCGTGATCCGCGCCCTTTTTCTGTTCGACGGGGCGGGCGTTGACAAGGCCGAGCGCCCACCATTGAAATTGATAACGGTCTTGCTTCGCCAAAGCGCTGGCGTCGGGCAGCGAAACGGGTTCGCCTATTAGCCGATATTGCGCCGCCTCGCCAAAAGCGTCATGCAAGCGGCTTTTAATCAGAGTGATGGCGAGATAAGTGATATCGATGCCGATCCATTGCCGGTTAAGGCGCTGCGCGGCGGCGATAGTCGTGCCGCAGCCGCAAAAGGGATCGAAAACGACATCGCCTTCGTTGCTGCTGGCTTGAATGATGCGTTGGAGGAGGGCTTCGGGCTTCTGAGTGGGGTAGCCGAGGTGTTCTTTGGCTTGGGAAGAGATTGGCGGAATATCCGTCCAGATATCTTGTAGGGGTATGCCGGGCATTTCGTCGAGATAGCGTTTATAAGCTGGAACCGCGCCGGGATGGCTTTGAACGATTCTCCCTTCTTGTAACAGTTTTCCCATGTTTTTTTGACTGTATCGCCAATATTTCGTAATGCCCAAGAATTCGTATTTGGGATTTCCTTTTCGTTTTCCTCCAGGTCCCGTCAAGTCTCCCAACCGATAACGCCTTCCCGTTTCCGGTTCAATATGACGATAGAAAGAATCGATATATTCTTTTTTATATGGCGTATAGATTTGATTCCAAAGCCATTCTTCCGATTTCGTGTAAAAGAATATTTTATCGTGTATGCGTCCGTGCTGTTTGCGGCCCTGCTTGGCGTCGCTGTGGGCGCTGCTGCGCTTCCAGATGATTTCGGTTCGAAAGTTGGTTTTGCTGAAAACGCTGTCGAGGAGGAGTTTTAAGTAATGTCCGGCCGTCGGATCGCAATGGAGATAAATAGATCCCGTCGGCTTCAAGATGCGGCGGAGTTCGGCGAGACGCGGCGCCATCATGGCGAGATAGGCCATCATATCGTTGCAGCCGAGAATCTTATAAAACGCCTGCAAGGTTTCCGAAAGCAAACCGCCCTGTTCTACGGTTTCGAAATAGGCTTGAGCGGCGATTTGATCCCAATGCCACGTATCGCTGAACGCTTTGATTTGGGAATGGGATTGCGAACCGTTTTTCTCCGCGAAAAGAACATTGTATTCTTGGTTGCTTTTGAACGGCGGATCGAGATAAATCAGATCGACCGACTCGTCGGGAAGATAACGACGCATCACGTCGAGATTGTCGCCGTAATAAAGAAGATTTTCCTTCATCTAGTTCTTCTCCGGCAGAATCGATTCCATTAAAAGCCGCATTGCGTAGTTTTCCTGCTCGCTGCCCTCGATATTCGCCTCGTTCCAACAAACGATGGAATCCTGGCTGGGGAAAATGACGCATACTCTTATCCCGCCGTGTCCGAAAGCCCCGAAAGCGTCCGTGGGAGCGTCCGGCCAATGCCGCTTGCCTTCGCGTCCCACGCCGTTGATCCACCAGGCGAAGCTGTAGCTGCCTGCGTGATCGCATTGGTTGTTGCCGCCGCCGATGGAGCGCTGGCCTTCGATCATCTCCGCCGATTCGCCCTTCGTGCGGGGAATCGAGTTGGGCAGGGGAGAGGCGATAGCCATCGCGGCGAGTTTTTCATCCACCAACGGCTTGCCGTTCCAATTTCCCTTATGCAGATAAAGCAAGCCAAAGCGGGCCAGATCGCGCAGAGAAATCCTCATGCGGCCAGGCCGGTCGTCGCCGAAACCCATAAAAGTGGGATTATCTTGGCATTGAAGCAAATCGGTTAGCAGCGGATGCAAGACCTCTTCGTCCACTTTTTCCCACGAGGAGCCATAAACCTTAAGAAAGAGCGCGTCGAAGAACAGCGCCATATTGAAATCGCTATAGTCGTACGCCTCGCCCGGCTTCTCCTTCACGCCGTAGCAGGAAATCTGGTTGGCCAAATGCTTCCAAGTAATAAGGCGGTCTTTATGATCCAACGCAGGATTGAGATCGTTCAGCCTCGGTTCCCAAGCATCGATTTTATCGTCCAGGCTTTTGATTTTGCCGTTTTCGAGCGCTTTCATTAGAAAATGAGTATACCAAGGCTTCACGGCGGAAGCGATGTCGATGCGCGCGGCGGGGTCGCCCCAAGCATAAACCATTAAGCCGCGCCGCACGATGCAGCCGCAGCCGTCCATGAATTTCGGCATTTCCGCCAGTTTGTTCTCGTCCAATCCCACATCGGCGGGGGAAGCAGTTTTCCATTCCTTCCCCGGAAAAAGCGGCTTGGTCTCGTCGGCGGCGCATTGCAGCAAACTAAAAGTTATCATGAAAACGAACATCGCCGTTCTTCGCAACGAAATCATAATAAGACTCCCTACTCGAGTTGTACCTTCCATTCTATCGTCCAATAATTTTATATTCCCACAGAAATTCGCGGATGGCGCCATTTACCGCCTGCGGATTTTCCAAGGGCGAAAGATGGCCCGCATTGGGGATGACCGCCAACGTTGCGCCGCGAATTTTTTCCTGCATAAATCGCACGACTTCCGGAGGCGAAACTGCGTCCTTCTCTCCTACAATAGCCAATGCGGGAACAATCACTCCCGCCAGCGTCTCTGAAGAATCGGGACGATCAGCCAGCGCCCGCAAAGCGTCGACGGCGCTGTTTTGTTGGGTGGACAGAATAACCTGCCGGATTTCTTCCGCTAGTTCTTTGCGGTTGGCCGCCGTCTCGCCGCAGATCAATTTCGCCAGCATGGCTTCCAAAGGCGCGGCGCCCTGCTCGCGGATTTGCGCAATAGTTTTCATGCGGTTCTCCCGCGCTTCCGGCGAATCGGCTTCGCATCGCGTATCGCAGAGAATCATCCCCGCGAACCGCTCCGGCGCCTGACGCCATAATTCGAAAAGAATATACCCGCCCATCGAACAGCCGCCGAATACCGCCTTGCGAATCGATAATTGATCCAATAAAAGCACTACTTCGCGAGCAAACGCCGCCATGCTCTTTTCTTCTACCAATCCCGGCGACTCGCCGAATCCCGGCAAGTCCGGCGCAACGACGCGCAGGATGTCCGATAAATCCTCCAGTTGATGCTGCCACATTCGGCGATTCATGGGAAAGGCATGAATCAGAACCAGAGCGGGAGCATTCAGATTTCCTTTTTCGGAATAAGCAAGATTCATGGCGATGACTCCAATATTGTTTTATGCGCGGATTCTTGCAGGAATAATAAATTATTTGTACACGCGAGCGGGTTGCGAAATAAGGGCAGCCGCAGCATGTTGCGCCCTTCTCAATTTGATTAGCAAGACGGAAACGATAAAGGTTTCTCTTAGTCAGCCGAAAATGGTGTTATTCTTCCACAAGGAGATATACTTAATCTATTAATGTTTTTCTTGGGTTGAAAAAATCCGTCATTCCAAAGAAAGGGCTATTCCCTATGATGACGCTGACCGTGGGCTTATCATGGATTTTATTGTTCGTTATCATTTCACGAAGACTCTATTCATTCGCCTATAGCGAGGTTCGCCGTTCATGACCGCCGCCGTCGAAGTCGAAACCAAAGTCGACCACAATTACCATCAACTCCCCAGCGAAAGAACCAGGCGCTGGGAAGACGCTCTCCCGCCGGAATATTGGGAATACCGCCGCAAATGGGAAGAAAATCCCAAGCGGCATATCGTCGGCCCCGTTCCCGTCCATCTGGACATCGAGGCGACCTCCAATTGCAACCTTCTTTGCACCATGTGCCCGCGCACGGAAATGGTTCAGGGGGGAACGTTTTGGAAGGTGAAGAATTTCGACTTCGATCTCTATACCCGCCTTATCGATGAAGGCGCGCAAAAGGGCCTCTGCTCCATCAAATTCAACTACCTCGGCGAGCCGCTGATGAATCCGCGCCTGGCGGAAATGATCGAATACGCCAAAGCCAAAGGCGTCGTGGACGTCATGTTCAACACCAACGCCGTTCTCCTCACCGAACGCATCGCCCGCCGCCTGATCCAATCCGGCCTGGACAAACTCTTCTTTTCCTTCGATTCTCCCTATCGAGAGCATTACAACCAAATCCGCATCAACGCCGACTACGACAAAACTCTGCGCAACATCAAGCGCTTCATGCAACTCCGCGAAGAAATGGGATCGGTGAAGCCCTTCACCCGCATATCGATGGTGCGGATGAAAGAGAACGAGGAGGAATGGCAAGCCTTCAAGGAACTGTTCGAACCCATCGTCGACGCCGTCGCTTTCGTGGATTACATGGAGCACAACAGCCAGGCCGTCACCGATAAGATGACGGTGAAAATGGCATCCCCCAACGCCAAAAAATTTTGCTGCCCGCAATTGTGGCAGCGCATGTTCGTTCATCCCGACGGCGTGGTTACGGTCTGCTGCGTCGATTCGGCGCGCGAGCTCGCCGTAGGCCATATCAAGGATAAAACCGTCGAGGAAATCTGGACCGGTCCGGAATACCAAAAATTGCGCGATCTCCACGCTTCCGGACGTATCGGCGAAATTCCTACATGCGCCCGATGCCCTTTAGCGTTAATGGAATAACGCCAATCGCCTTTGAATTAGCCGCTTTTAAAATTCCTCTCCCAAGATTGGGAGAGGTAAGGTGAGGGTTGATAATATCTTACGTAATTTCCCTCACCCTAACCCTCTCCCAGAGGGCGAGAGAATTAATAAGCAGTAGGGTAGGCTCAAAACCAAGCGTAGCCTACCACATCACTAGATTGAGGGAGTTTTAAAAACTCTCCCGTATCTCCACCGGAATCCCCCCGATGTTGCGCACGTCCGCAACGCTATTGCTTAGCCGCAATTTCCCCATGAACAATCCGCATGTAGACGTATCGTCCGCCGTCATGAGGTAATCCGCTTCGCCCAGTTGCGAATCCGGTTTGCCGCATAAAGTGCGCCCCTCGTTGAGCAGCGTTTCTCCGTCATAAAGAAAGAAATCGACTGTAAATTTCGTAAGATCGATCGGCCGCCCGTCCTCATCGCGACACAAAAAAACGATCTTGACGCCCGCATCGTTTTGGTTCAATTGAATGGCCGTATTCATGAAATCACCTCGTTTGCGGCTTTCCGGGAAACACGGCGCGCACGCATAGGCGTTGGGCGATCATTACGTAAAGAGCGATGCGATGCTCGCCGCCGGATAGCGTTCCTTCCGCACCCGTCCAGAATTGCCCCAATTTGCGCCCCGTCCGTTTCAAGATGGGATCGTCGCTATGCAGCGCGTGGCTGTCGGGTCCTATGTTCGGCATGATGAGCCTCTCTTTCTTTTACCACTCAGTATTTGGCGAGAGATAAAACGCTCCATCCGCAGGAGGAGTCGCCGAACGGATTTCCTTGGACGCCTTCGTCGCCGCCGTCGAGTTAGGGTAGTAATAAATCCGGTAAAAAGTCTCGATCGGCGTAGCAAAATAAATGTCGGAAGGCGCGGCGATTTGCGCTTCGAGATGAGACGGCAAATCCGCCGGGACTTTCCGGATCGTTCCGTCGATCGTGTTTTGCGCATACCACAAGCGCGAACGCGAATGCTCGCGGGATGCGATCATCACCTCGGCGGATACATTCTGAATCGCCGCGTCGAGCGACGCCTCCGAAACTGCGATGCTGGAAGATACGTCCTGCGTTACCGATTCCGCCGACGTATGAATGGTCGCGAGAATATTGTTGTAGTAAGGAACGTACTCCGTAGCCGACATGCCCAGCTGGCCGTACAATCCCGACACGCTGTCGGCGACGCTGGCGAGTCCCTTGCCCGGTTCGACCAGCGTATAGGTTTGATGCGTATAGGCGGTAACGCCGCCGATAATTCCGGAAACGAGAATCTCGTAGGTTCCCGCGGAATCGGCGCTGGTGGAATACGTTCCCGTCGCCACTCCCAATGTCACCGCCGCCATCGTTCCATTGGCGATAGACGCACCCATGCGCATAATATCGAATTTCAAGTTATAGGGCGTCGTCGGCGCCCCCGTCTCGGCGTCGGCGGCCACCACCATGAAGGGTACGGAGTTCCCTTTTTCGAAAACGCCCAAGTAAGTCTGAGCGCGCGCCGTTAGGACGGCGAACAAAGCGAAGAATATATAAGACCATCGTTTCATGATCGCAGTTCTCCAATTCTTTTTAGGTTTATTCCCGATTCCCTCTCAATTATTGCGAGGGATCAAATGTTGAAACAATTTATCGTCGTCTCAGCCTCTCCCCGTGAACAAAAAGCGAGACAACGCGGCGGCGAAGGTTCCGGCTAATCCGCCCAGAATCGCAGCCGCCGATTTGATCCCGGCGATATCGGACCGGTTCTTATCCATTTGTTCGTGAAATTCCGCCAACGCCTGCTGCGTCTGGCATACGCTGTTTTCGATGCTTTCCAATTTCGTTCGGATATGTTCCAGCGAAGTTTGGATTTCCACATATTCGCTATTGTAACGAGCTTCGGATCCATTCATCGTTTTATTCCTTTCTTACACAAATTCATCATTCATCATTCATCACTCATCATTTAAAAGTTTTCTCCATTCCGTGGCGCCATGAATGTAAGCGCCGTCCAGACTGTCGTTCGTGGGATGATCGAGATAGATAAACTGTCCAACGGCGCCGCTGGGCAGAGAGGAACAAACCTTCAGTTGCAAGGCTCCCGACAGCGCTAGCGTTCCCGTATCGGCGTCGAGCGTCATAGCGCCGGAATGTTCGTCGCTATGCCATTGGAAATATTGGTCGGAATAAAAATCAAGCGTGTAATCGGAAACCGCCAGGCGGTAAAGCGTTCCATACAACAATACCTTGTCGCCTATTGAATCCTCAACGAAGGCGAAAACGTTCCCCGCCTTGACGTCTCGTCCCGCCAGTAAATCTTCTTTAACCTGAACGTCGCCCTGATCGCCGAGAATCGTCATCAGGTCGTCCACGGTATCCGAATGGAATCTGATATTGCGGTCCGACGTAATGTCGAGGTCGTTCGGCGATACGCCGATCTTGTAAGCATGGCTGTAAAACCGGATTTTATCGCCAAGAAAATCGGGAAACTCCATCGTCGTGGCTGGAACGATCTTCGCGCCGGAAGTTCCTTTGTTGGTGGGATCGATTTGAATGTCTCGATTAGAACGGATGACGACGACGTCCCCATCCCGATAAAGATCGAATATCCCGTCGTTAATGGCGACGCCGATCGTTCCCGCCCGAATGGAAGAAGTCGCCGCATCGACGTTTCCATAAAGAGAACCGCCCGTTTTCAACAAATAGGCGTCCTCGATTTGATCTTTGCCTATGATCGTTTGCGCGAACGTTGAATGAAGATTCATTATTAGGAATAAAAAAAGAATCGTTATACTTACGAATTTCTGTTTCATGATTGATTCCTTGTTTTTTGTTTGGCTGAATTTAACTCGCGTAGGGTGGGCTAAAAGCGAAGCGTAGCCCACCAAAGATCTAAGCCTCATGATCGACCACATAGCGATGTTGGATGCGATAATGAGACAAAGGCGGAACCGAGAACGTATAACCGGAGCAATCGGATTTTTCCGAATAATCCACTCCCCTTTCCAACAAGACGCCGTTGAGATACACGTCCAGCGTCTCCGCGCGGAAAGGATTCGCCGTCGAAAATTCCGTCCGCGATCCGTTAGGCGCTTCGGCGGGTGAACGGTCGGATTCGTGCCGATGCGCGGCGCCGAGAAGCAAGGAAGGCCGTTCGTCGATGATGAACGACTGCGTTCCATTGTCGGCGGCGAGAATGCTGGTTGCGCCCGGCCGTTGATAAATCTTTGCCAGCGTCAGCGATTGATCCGGTGTTTCCGGAACAACGGGCTCCGCCGCCTCGTCGCCTTCGACAATGTCCAATTCCCCTTCCGCCGTCAGAATCGCGAGATCGTAGCGAGGATAAGAGACGGGCGCGCTGAAAAAACCGCCTGCAGGCAAGCTCGCTTCCTCCAGCGTCCCCGCCAGATAGCCGCTGACGATTGCCCAGCCCGGCTTTACGCGCACGCTCAGATCCGATTCGGACCCGGGGACGACGAGCAAAGCCTCATCGCTGCCGTCAGTAATCACGGCATCCGCGCCCTGATTGAACAACGCCGCGCAAACGGCGCGCAGCGCCTCGAAAGCGGCGGCGATATTGCCGTTCCAGCGGTTCATCTTGGCCGACGTCAACGGCGATTCTTTATAGGAAAAAAACGTGGAAACGTTATTGGCGTTGCTGGGATTGAATTTACCGTAATTAGGCATCTCCATCCTCCCCTCTTTGGCAAAGATCGATATCTCCAATCACGCCGCTGCGCCGCATAATCCCCACCGTCGAACCGGCCATCGCGGAATCGTTCCCGCCGCAAGGCAGAATTTCTCCTAGACAAATCCCCCGATCGGCCAGAAAACGATGGGCGTAGCGATGAACGTCTTCAATACAAGAACAACGCGCCCACAGATTTTCGGCGCTTTCCCGCAGCGGCGTCTCTCTTTCGTCGAGTTCCTGCTTGTCGGAGACGGCGCCGATCGATTCGAGATAGGCGAGCATGGGATCGTCGCGGCGGCAGATCGCTAACAGCGGCGGCGTTTCCTGCTCGCCTCGTTCGGCGTGAACGCCGGTCAGATAGGTATGGCGATCAGCGCTTTTGTAAACCAGCGAACCTTCCAGCACATCGATCACTCCTTCGATCAGCCGATAGCATTTCTTGCCGTCGTAGAGGCTTCCCGGCAGATGTCCGCAGCGCCCGTTCTCCGCCTGGCATATCGAGCAGCGCCACGAGTCGTATTTCCAGGCCAGAGAAACTTCGCGGTAAATCCCTCCGTCAATGTTGAGCAGCAGGTCTTTCGCGCCCGAGGTTTCCCGCAGCCAATAAAACCAAGCCCGCACGAAATAAACCGGCTCGCCCTCTTCGCCAGCCCCCCGTTCTACAACGCTTGCTTTGTAGAATCGAGCCAGCGGCAGCGAATTCCGGTTGTGCCCGCATAGCACCGATTGTCCAATGATAAACTGGGCAACGCTTTCCAACGCCGAACGGGTAAAGCGACAGCCATCCGAATCGCAAGGCTGCGTGGAACAGAGAAACATGCTGCGCGCATAAACCTGCTCCGGTTTGAGAGGAGAAGGCGCCAGCTCGTTGATCCGCGCCATATCCTCCTCCGCCAAACCGCCGTCTTGAAACAAAGGAATTCCCCGGCTGCGCATCGTCGTTTCTTGAACGAAGTCATTTTCCGGCATAAAAAATCTCCTCGTCGATTTCGATATTTCCATATTCATCATTCATCACTCATCATTCATCATTTATTTCAAACCCAAACATCGCGGTATTGCGCGGAACAGCGAACTTTCGCCGACATTGGTTCGATGTGGATAAGCAGATGATTCGATCCCGGCGCCAAGAAGGGATAATTTTGATCGGCGGCGGCGTGGAACGTTTCGCCATCGAGCATGGTTTGCCGCGTCTCCGAATCGATAACCAGAGATTGCCCCGCCGCGTATGGATTCGTCAAAGAAAAAACATTCTCGTTAGCCGTAATTTTAAGAGAGGAAGCCTCGCCGTCGAACTCCAGCGCGATCTTCAACGGCGATATCCAATTCCCTAAATTAAACAAGGCGAAATCGGCGCGTCCCCAATATGCCTCCAGGTCATGGTTATGTAAAATCCGCCCTCTCTCGTAACGGTCATCGGTTAAAACCATCAACTCGGCGAACGCCAGCGAATCGCAAGGACTGGGAACGATCTGCAGCGAACGCCTGCGCCCATAAAAGTATCGCCCGGGATGAATGGACAAATCCGCTTCCCGCCGGTCGAACGCTTCCACGCTCGCCTGCAACTCGCCCAGCGCCGCCTGCAGCGTTTCGCGGTTCTCTTTCCGCAGCAGGGATTGAATCCGGATTTCCCGCCGCACCTTGCTTTTCGCCTCGATGACGGCGGTTTGCAGCGAAGTCGTTTTTTCGGGGAATGAAAAATTTCCGATCGCAATCACGATTCTTCTCCTTCCACCAGCGAAAGGCCAATTGGCGGTGATATTTTTACATACGGCCGCAACAGCCCCCACGCCTCTTCGTTCAACTCCTGCGCCAGTTGCATGAGATTGCGCATCCGAGCTCCCCCGTCCAACCGTGCGCCCCCCGCCCGCAATTCGTCGGCGTAGAGTGCGGACGAAATCGCCAGCGAATGAAAAAGATGAGACAGCGCCAGCAACGATTCCGCCCGAATCACGCCGCTTGCCGCCTCGATTTCATCCGTCAAGATCGTACTGGTAAGAATTTCGAAATGCGCTTTAGCCAGGCTTTTTCGTATCCGCTCCGAAGAAACTTCTTGGAAATCGTCCAGAAAGCCTTCTTTCCGCACGTCGTTTTCATTTGCGAATGGCATAGTTTTTACTCCCTAGAGCGTTTCAAGATTAGATAAACATGTTTCTCTGTTTCATCGAGAACCAGTCTTTCGGAAATTTCCCTCGCCCTATGGGAGAGGGCCAGGGTGAGGGGGTAAATCTTCAATGTTTTGGCGTCTACTCAAACTTGAATGGCCTAAAAGAAAGGCCGGGACGGGAGAGGAAACTCCCGTCCCGGCAGGACAAGGATCAGCTGAAGGTCAGATTCAACACTTGGGAGGCGGATGCGATGACTTTGGCGAAACCGGCCACTTCGGAAATCGCTGCGCCTTCGATCTGGCGCCGGATCAACCGCTCGCTTTCGGTCAACACGCCGGTTTCGTAGACTTCTTGCAGGGCGTAACGCCGGTCTAGCCCGATGACTTGGTTATCCGGAACGGACTCGTCGACGATCAACTCCGCGCCGAATATGCGCAGGTTTTCGCCCCGCGTCTGAAAACCTTCGGCGATGGCGGGATCTTTCAACTCGGTGATGTTGAGTATTTTCGACGCGGCGGCTTTGTTGCAGATCATGACGTTGAATTGGTAGGGCGCGAACGAAAGGGCGAACTCCACCAAGTCTTCGTAATCGATGGTCCCGCTCACGTCCACATGGCTGGTGGAAGCCGCATTACCGTTACCGTCTCCGTTAATCAGAACGTTGACGGCGTCCGCGAATTTGTCGCGTTGAATCTGAACGCCGATCGACCGTAAGAAGATCGCTACGATAGACGTCCGCTTACGCCGAATGGCTTCGTACGTTGCTTCCAGATAGCGCCCGTACTTGCTAAGCGTGACGGTATGCTCGGCGGTAACGATTTCGATCTTGGGCAGCGAAGCCCCTTCCGTAACCAGAGCCAGCCGCTTCTCCTCTTCGCTCATCACGGAATCGTCCATGTAGATGCTTTTGTACGTGTTGTCGTCGATTTTGATTCGCGCCGCCAGGATGTTTTTCAGTTTGCTGAAATCTTCGATCCCCGCCCGCACCGACCGCGAAACGAATTCGGGGAAAAGAACAGCGCTCTCCTGCGAAGCGAAGAATCGGTCCACGATGTCGGCGTCGGGACCGTTGACGCGGATTCCCGCCAACGCCAATTGCCGTTCGTAAGCGTCCAGTTCCGCATGGGAGGGGCTGGGATCCAGCGCTTCCAGGTAGCCGCTCAAGTCGAGGCCGCGCTGGCACGCTTCCGCATAGAGTCCTTCATGCAAGCGAAGATTCGCCGCCCGATGCAACTCCACCGGCAGCGAATTGATTTTTTCTTCGGGAATATACATAAGAATTTCTCCTATTTTTTTGCGATTCGAATTTGTAAAACGTTATTTACGAATGAATGACGATGAATCGAGATTGACGCCTACAGCAGCACGTCGCAAAGATCGTTGGCCGCATCGACGGAAATCGTCGTTCCCCGCGCAATGTTTCCACCGGCGGGATCGCCCGTCCCCCCGGCGATCGCCGGAGCCTGATAGACGCATCCCGCGCCATCGACGACGACGCCGTTGCCGAGCGCCGGATCGGTCTTTCCCGCCGCAATGTTCAAGCGAACGACGCCCATGATCTGCACCGTCGCCAATCCTCCCGCCACGTGCTCCACGCGTCCCAATAGCTGCCCGCCGTCGGCGCCGTGGTTGACCGTATTGTTTCCCGCCAAGGCCACGGCGTCGCCGACATTGTCCGCGTCCAAGTCGTAAACTTCTCCGGTCTTGTGAATTTCAAACGTCCCGTAAAGGGCGCCGATTCCATTGTTGTCTACCGTTCTAACCATGATTTTCTCCTAATAAATTTTTGTGTGTTTCGTATCCTCTCTCTCTGGGAGAGGATGAAGGTGAGGGAAATTTAAAAGTGTTCTGATGCAGGGTGGTCTGTAAGTTTTCGTAGGGTGGGCTCAAAGCGAAGCGTAGCCCACCAACGCTCACGCCGGTCTCAACCGGAACGCCGACATATTCGAAGACCTCGGCTCGTCGAACTCCGCCGCTTCCGCCGCCACCGAGGCGGCGCGGTTGGGATAAAGCGCTTGAAATTCTTCCATGACGATTTTGCCCAAGCGCTCGATCTCTTCGGCGGAAGCCGTTTCGTCGGCGAATAACCGCTCCAGGGCGCGCAGCCGTTCCGCGCCGCCGGCATAGTGAACAATGGCGCGCAAGCGCGAGAGGGTCTCTTCTTTCCGCCGCGACAATTCCCGCCGGCCGATTTCCGCCAGACTGGCCAACTCTTGGTTTTTGCCGCTCCATTGCGCTAAGGTCTTTTCCCGTTCGGCCGCTCGTTCTTCGCCGTCCTTCAAGTCCTTCTCCAATTGCAGGCAGCGAAGAGCCAGCCGCCGCGCATCGATAATCGCCGTCATCATTCCTTCCCTGGGATTTGCATTTTCATTTGCGTTCATCGCGCTGATTCCCTCCGCAGGATTGTTTATATTTCTCTACCAATGGAACGAGAGGACGCATTTAGAGGGGATTAATCTATAAGAAGAAGTAAAAAGAGGATAACAAAGGTATGAAAAATCGAACATAAAAAAAGAGCAAGGCCGCATTAACCTTGCTCTTTTCATCATCGCATATTTATAACAGCAGTTAATCTTCTGGGAGCGCGGACGTCCCGTCCGCATTATTTCTCCGTATCATCCATAACCATCCATATAATTCAAAACCTCATTGCCACATCATCCAATCTTCCACACCCGTCGATCCGTCCCCGAATTCCACTGCGTCGAACTCGATCTGCCCGCGAATCTCCCCCGCTGGATTCTGGCTGGTATGAACATTGATGTAAAACCGTTCGCCCAACAGCGCATCGAGTTGGTCCGCCGATAAATCCGCCTCGCCGGAAATCGTATCGAAAGGACCGGACGCGATGGGAATACTCACTCCACCGTTCTCGCCTCTGCCGCCGATGTGAATATGAGAAGCAGAGATATTCTCGATATTCCTGACTGTAACCGTATAACTCAACTTTATAAGGCCTTCGCTCAAAGTCAAACGAGCCTCGCCTGTCGCGCCTGTTGTCGTTGGCGGGGTCGTCTGCGCCCCATCCAGCGCCGACATAAATTGCAGCGGCTTATCCATAATTTGCCCCCGGATTTCGCCCGCGGGATTTTGCTCCGTATGCACGTTGACGTAAAAACGGCCGCTCTTCAAATTCGCCAAATTGTCATCCGTAATTGTAACGCGCCCGCTGGATTTCCCCTGCGTTGGCGCCGTAAGCGGAATAGCAACCGCCCCGTTCTCCCCCGCCGCGCCCAGGTGAATATGAGACGCCGTAACGTTATTCAAATCGAAAACATCCAGGTAATAATCCAGAATTTTTTCCGTTTCATAAACTCGGAATATGGCTATTCCTCTTGCTGTCGTTTCCACTTTTGGATTTACATTCCCTCCCGAAAGATATGCCGCGTGAGCGTTGGGAACGGATAAAGGAACCGGCGTCGCTGTAGGCGTCGGTGTAGGTTCGGCGGCGGGAAACGATTGGGCATCGCCGGGCTTGGTCACTTTCGCCAAAACGCCGGGAGCGGGATTCCCCGGCTTCCAGACGCCGTCCGCATCCTGCAATTCCACCCCATTCGTTGCTCCATCTCCATCCGAATCCACTATCGCCAAAGCCGCGCCCCAAAATGAATCCCCCGCGCCTTGATTGATGAGTTGTTCCACCGCCTTGCCGAATGCGTTGCGCGTTCCCCCTCCGCCAGGATTGACATGGCAATTGGCGCATTGGTTCGCATTACCGTTGGGAATCAAATTGACTCGGTAACTGCGCGCATAACTATCTAATGAACATAGACTTAATGAAAGTAATACAACAACGCGGATACTCACGAAAGAAACCATTTTCCTCATCGTTGCGCTTCTCCTTTTTGAATAAAATTATTTTAGATATTTTATAAAATATATATTTTATATATTATACTATAGAAACTCTTTTATTTCCAAATTATTTTTTAAAAAAAACAGGTCTTTATTGTTATGGTCCGTTATTGCCGACGCGCCGCTTGAAAATT